>DAOWFY010000158.1 GCA_030637775.1 bacterium
AACTGAATCCAGAATTTGCTGAGGCCTATAATAATTTAGGCACAATCTATGCCCATGATGGTCCTCCCGAGAAAGCAATCTCCTCCTATGAAAAGGCTATTTCCCTTAATCCAAAAAAGGCCGTTTTCCATTATAATCTGGCTTTGTCCTATGAGTCGCAAAGAAGGATAGAGGAGGCGCTTAATGAATACCAGAAAGCAATAAGGTTAGAGCCGGCTAACCATACCTACCGTCTGGAATATGCGAGAACTCTCTATATCCTGAAAAGATGGGATGAGGCTCTTTCTGTCTACAAGAGAGCACTCAGGACTGCTCCTGACCTTAAAGAGAAGTCCAGACTCTATACCGTTATCGGTGGTATTAACTACTATCAAAAAAAGAAGATTTCAGAGGCGATTGTCTGTTGGAAAAAAGCTTTAGAATTGGATCGCGATAACAGCCGGGCGGCCTTTCTCCTTAAAAAAGTTGCACCTAAAAATCCCGCTACTCACTAATCATACTTACTTCAGTAGGGATATGCGGGAGGATTAACTTCTTGATATTTGTCACAGCAAATTAAGTATGATATAATGAATAAATTATTAAATTGCGCCGCTATACTATCTGCTAACTTCAGTAGCAATATGCGTAATCAGTCTTTCAGATTAAGCTTATAGCAAATGATGGTAATCTTTTTAACCCTGTTGATCGCGATTTGAGTTTTACCGACCTTGGTCTTACCTTGCGAAGTATCCAATCAGGGAGTTTTAAGGAGGCCAATCCTCTGATGCAGATAGTTATGAGGTACGGTGGAGTGGAATCAATGATTCTAACCAAATTTCTTGTTACCGGTTTCTTCGTTACCACCTGCATTAAGGCAAGAAGAACCTCAGTGGCGGAGGCTGGCTCTCTCTTTGTTTTCCTGAGTTACCTCCTTCTTCTCTTCCATTGGACAGTGGCATTTTAGGCCCCGCAATAGTTGACCCTTTTAGCAATTTATATCTTTTGGAGCGTTCTTGACCATTCTATTGTCACCGTTGTATAATACACAAAACCATACCGATATGAGAAAACATAGGCTCTTGGTGCCAGAGATAAGGAAGTTATTAAAGGAAAATCGGATCGAGGAGATGAAGATGGCTCTGGAGAATCTCCATCCGGTTGATATTGCCTCTATTTTAGCCAATCTCAAAGATGAGGAGGCAAGAGTTCTCTTTCGCCTCCTTCCCAAAGATATTGCTCTGGAAACCTTTAATGAATTGGAGGAGGAGGAGGAGGCAGGTCTTCTTTCGTTGTTGGGGAAAAATTATGCCGCCGAGGTTTTAAATGAGATGGCTGCCGATGAGAGGGCCGACCTTTTCGAAGAGATGCCGACAGAAATCATCCAACGGTTTCTCCCCTTGATGAGCCCCGAGGAACGAGCCGATGTGGAGAAACTTCTCAAGGAGAAGGAGAACTCTGCCGGAAGCATCATGACCACCGAGTATGCCTCTTTAAGAATAGAATTAACTATTAGTGAAGCCCTGTCGAGCATCCGGCAGATGGCACCCAGGAAAGAGACGATCTACTACCTCTATGTCATTGACAATGACGGAAAATTGATTGGCGTTGTCTCTCTGAAAGACCTGGTTTTAGGAGAGCCTTCTCAGAAGATTGGCGAGCTTATGCATCCTGAAGTAATCAGTGTAAGAGAGGATCAGGACCAGGAGGAGGTAGCAAGGTTGATTGGCAAGTATAATTTTTTAGCCGTGCCGGTCGTTGATAATAAGAATAAGCTCTCGGGGATTGTCACCGTTGATGACAGTTTAGATATCATTAAAGAAGAAAATACCGAAGATATTCATAAGATGGCGGCGATGGAGGCGCCTGAGGAGGAATATTTCAAGACCAGTTTCTTTGTGTTAGCCCGCAAAAGAGTCCTCTGGCTGGTTGTTTTGCTTGTTGCTCTGACCTTCACCGGCAATATTCTCAAAGGTTATTCCCATGCTCTGGAGGCTTTAGTGGCACTTGCCTACTTTATTCCTTTGCTCATCGGAACCGGGGGCAATGCGGGAGCACAGTCATCGGCCACAATTATTCGGGGGCTAGCCACCGGTGAGTTATCCTCACAGCAGACCTTTAGAGTGATGCGTAGAGAGATTGGTTTAGGACTACTCCTGGGTGCTATTTTGGGTTGCTTTGGTCTGGGGAGAGTTTTACTAACAGAGAGAAGCCTTCTTCTTGGGCTCACCGTGGGTATTGGACTGGCGGCCACCATTGCCGTAGCCACAATCACCGGAGCGTTTATTCCCCTCCTATTGCGGCGCATGCGTATTGACCCGGCAGTAGCGGCGGGTCCTTTTATTGCCACAGCGATAGACCTCGCGGGCCTTATCATTTACTTTCAAATTGCCAAGTTTCTCCTGCATGTATAGAAAAATAGGGACACATCCTATTTTTATTTTTGATTATCTATGGAGTTTATGATGTTTTTTTAATGTTTATAAAATGATGGATGAGAAAAATGGGATGTGTCCCTATTTTTAATCTGATGGACCTATTACCCAAAGTTAACCAGACGATAAAGAGGTATTCTCTTATTGAAAAAGGGGATAGGGTTCTTTTGGGAGTCTCTGGGGGACCGGATTCGGTTGCTTTACTTCACCTCCTTTCCCGCTTAAAAAAGAGATTAAAATTTTCTCTCCTTCTCTGTCATCTTAACCATGGTCTTCGGAAAGAGGCGGGAGAAGATGCTCGTTTTGTGAAGGAATTGGCAAACTCCTTTTCCCTTCCCATTACGGTTGGAAAAAGGGACCTCTCTAAAGCAAGGAAATCCTCTTTAGAGGAGAAAGCCAGAGATGCGCGCTATCAATTCTTTGCTCAAGTTGCTAAAAAGTATCGGGTTAATAGAATTGCGCTGGGACATAACCTTGATGATCAAGCCGAAACCATTCTTTTAAGGATTATTCGGGGAACCGGACTGCTGGGATTAGGGGGGATAAAGGTTAAGCGATCCCTGGAGGATAACCCGGGGGTTCAGATTATCCGGCCTCTGCTGAAGGTTGGCAGAGAGCAAATTCTTGATTACTTAAAGGAAAGAAAACTATCCTTTGTAACCGATTCCTCTAACATCTCTCCCGTTTATCTTCGCAATAGAATTAGAGCCGAGCTTCTTCCCCTTCTTTCTGAATATAATCCTCAAATTAAGGAATCTCTGGCTAAGCTTGCGATTGCCTGCCAGGAGGATTTTGCCTTTATTGAAAAAACTGCTGCCTCATTTTTGGACAAAATTTTAAAAAGAAAAGAGCAAAAGCTGATCATCAAAATTAAGGAATTCTCAAAAACTCCCCAAAATCTGCAAAAGGAAATTTTAAGAGTTGCGATAAAGTCTCTTGCCAAAAAACCCTTGACTTTCTCGGCAATTGAGTCTCTCCAATCCCTGATTACCAAGGGAAAAGGCAGATCTTCCCTTTCCTTACCGGGAGGTCTGGTAGCTACCCGCATTCACAAGGATTTGGTCATCTCACTTTACAAATAGGAATTTTTGGGGTACAAGGTTAACAATGGCTTTTATTTCAGAAAGAATTTTAGAAGAGGTTAGAGAGGCAAATGATATTGTTGAGGTAATTTCTTCTCATCTTCCCCTGAAAAAGAGCGGCAAGAATTATAAGAGTCTCTGTCCCTTTCATTCAGAGAAGACCGCCTCCTTTATCGTTAACCCCGAGAAGCAAATCTTCCACTGCTTTGGCTGCTCGGCCGGCGGGAATATCTTTACCTTTGTGATGAAGATGGAAAATCTTACATTTCCTGAGAGCGTGACCTTTTTAGCAGAGAAAGCGGGGATAAAACTTGAATGGGAAAAAGGCTCAGAGGAAAAAAAGAATCTTCGCCGCGAGTTGATAAGGGTAAACAATGCCGCCGTCACCTACTTTCATCATAACCTCACAAGAACAAAAAGAGCAATAGAGTATTTAGCAAGAAGAGGGATTACAGAGAGCTCCATCAAAAGATTTAAATTGGGCTATGCCCAAAAGGCTCCCGATGCCCTTAAAAAAGGATTAAAGGTGCAAGGATTCTCTGAAGAGCTTCTCCTAAAAGCAGGGCTTCTTCGCTTATCGGAGGAGAAGGATTTTTATTATGACTACTTTCGCGATCGGATTATCTTTCCTATCCAAAATACTGCCGGAGAATGTCTTGCTTTTGGGGGCCGGGTATTGGATGAATCGGTAATGCCCAAATACCTTAATTCTCCTGAAAGTCCCATCTATCATAAAGGCCGGGTCCTTTATGGTCTTTCTTTAGCTAAAGAGACGATTAGCAAGAAAAAAAGGGCAATTATCGTAGAAGGTTATTTAGATCTTATCAAAACCTCCCAGGGGGGAATAGAAAACATTGTCGCCCCTTTAGGAACTGCTTTGACGATCGAGCATATTCGGCTCCTTAAACGGTATACGGAAAATGTTGTTCTTTCCCCGGATAGTGATGAAGCCGGCCACATCTCTGCTTGCCGCAGTCTTGAACTTCTCTTAGAGGAGGGGTTAAGGACAAAGGTCGTCTTTCTTCCCGAAGGTTATGACCCTGATCGCTATATCACAGAGAAAGGAGCGGAGAACTTCCAGACTTTAATCGACAAGGCGCCAGACCCTTTTGATTATAAAATGAGGCTTCTTTCTCTAAAAGTAGATGCGACGAGCATTGAAGGAAAGCTTATCATTGCGGAAGAGCTCCTTGCTCTTGTTGCAAAATTGGACAATACCATCGAAAGATCAGAGTATCTAAAGAGACTTGCAGAAAGAATGAATCTTGATGAAGAGGACCTGAAGAGTGAGTTAAAGAAGATTTTGGCCGGGAGGACCCACTCTTTGAAATCGCTTACCGTAGAGGGTAGAGGGAGTTTAGTTCGGGCGCAGGAAATTCTCATCCGCTTCAGTTTAGAAAAAAGGGAAGCACTGGAAAAGACACTCAGTTTGATTTCTCCTACCGATTTTACGGGAATCTATCAAAAGATCTTTGATAAGATTCTCTGGCTTTCCCGCAAGGATGAGAAAATTGCTCCTTCGGAGTTAATCAGTAGTTTAGGAGATGATTTAGAAGCGGGGGAGGTAATCTCCTCTATCCTTTTGGAATCCGCCACTGAACCGATGGCGGAAGGTATGAAGGAAAAGATGATCGAGGATTGTGTGAGGAGGATTAGAAAGGAAAGGATTGAGAAAAGATTAGAGTCGCTGAAAGATCTCATCAAGGAGGCTGAGAGCCGCGGGGAGCTCGATGCCAGACTCTTAGCGGAGTATCAGCATTTCTCCAAGCTAAAAAACAGGAAATGAAGAGGCTCGGAAAGTTTCTTCGGCGGCACGTTTGTCAGCCCCAGCGAGGCTGACTGCACTCTCGTTGCTCCTCACTCGTCCTCTTTCGAGGACACCGTGCCCGCTCGTCGCTAACAAGGCCGCTACAGAAACTTTCTTCGCCTTGTGTATACACTAATGTGAGGTGGTTTTCGTAGAGGGCATTAGACCCCGTATGAATGCCAGAGCAGAGGAGGAGTCCATAGCGAGCATCTCTGCGAGCGAATGCTGTGCGACGAGTAAGGAGCACGAGATAGCTATTATAGTGCGAGTCGGTGAGTACCCTGACCGACGAAGCGATAGCTGAGGAGAACCCTCGAGAAAACGCACCGAACATACTATGAAGAAAAGCACAAAGAAGAAGGATAGGATTGAGGCCTTAATTAAAAAGGGAAAGGAGAAGAGATTTCTCTCCTACGCGGAGGTTGACGAGGCCCTACCTCGGGATGTGGTTGATCCGGAAGAGATTGAAGACCTCTTCCAGCGACTGGATAACCTTGATATTGCTGTGGAAGAGCCGATATCTTTAAAGGATCATTATGAAGCTGAGGAGGAGAGAAGAATCCTTGCCGAGGAGATAAGGAATCCTCTTCGCGCTTACCTTAAAGAGATAGGGGTGACTTCCCTTTTGACGCCAACTGAGGAGGTCGATTTAGCAAGACGAATCGATGAAGCAAGGAAGAAACTTCGAGAAGCAATTAGAAAAAAGAGCTCCGCTAAAACGCTTCGCAAGAGGGTATGGGAATTAGAAAGATTAAAGGGTCATCTCATCAGAGCGAATCTCAGGCTCGTGATCAATATTGCCAAGAAATATACCAATCCTAAATTGACCATTCGTGACCTTATTCAGGAAGGCAACATTGGATTGATGAAGGCGGTGGAGAAGTTTAAGTATCGGCAAGGTTATAAGTTCTCTACCTATGCTACCTGGTGGATTCGTCAGGCCATTACCCGGGCCATTGCCGATCATTCTACGACAATCAGAATTCCCGTACATATGAGGGAGAAGATCAATAAATTAAATAAAATCCGCACCGGGCTTGTGCAAACCCTGGATCGGGAGCCTACCTTAGAAGAAATGGCCAAAAAGACAAAAGCCCCCTCTGTTAAAGTAAAGACCATTCTCCGGTCCATGCATCAGGAGCCGGTTTCCTTAGAGATGCCTATTGGCGATGATGGGAAAACCACCTTTGGTGATTTTGTGGAGGACAAGAACAAGAGCTCTCCCGTAAGTTCTGCTACTAAAGTCATTCTTGCTGAGGAGATTGAGAAGATTTTTTTGGTCCTGGATGAAAGGGAGAAGGAAATTTTAAGATTGCGGTTTGGTTTAAGGGATAAGAGGTATCAGCGAACCCTGGAGGAGGTAGGAAAATACTTTGATCTTACGCGAGAAAGGATCCGTCAGATTGAGGCAAAGGCTTTGGAGAAGCTACGTCGCTGCAAAAAGATTAAAAAGTTGAAATCGCTTTTAGGGGAATATTTGAGCAGTTAAGAGATGACTGGACTTTGTTCACTCGGGCTTTCTTATTCCTCGGCACTATCGTGCCTGCGGCATAACCGCCAGCTTCGCTCACAAACCTCAGTCATCTCCTGTAATTATCTATAATTGCTTTACTATTATCTTTAATGTTCTCCCCTTTGGGGAGACACAGAGGGGCGCGAGGAGGTAACAAGGCACGCTTACAGGGAACTTCCTCGCCTTGGTGGAGAGATAAAGGAAAATGAAAATAGTTGTTCAGAAATATGGGGGCTCTTCTTTAGCAACCGCCGCAAGGATAAAAAATGTTGCTAAAAAAATAGTTGCCTTTTACAGGAGGAAAAAAGGAGTCTCTCTGGTGATCGTTGTCTCGGCAATGGGGGGGGCTACTGATCGGTTAATCAATCTGGCAAATATGCTGGGAAAGTCCCCGGAAGGAGGGCTCCCGTCCTGTGGACGGGAATTAGATAGGCTCTTAGCTACCGGGGAGGAGGTATCGAGCAATCTGCTTGCTCTGGCCATTAGCTCTTTGGGTCTTTCTGCCATCTCCCTTACAGGGGGGGAGGCGGGCATCATCACCAATAGGGCTCATACTAAAGCAAAGATTCTTTCCCTTGATACAGACCGAATCAGAAAGGAGCTGAAGAAAGGGAGGATAGTTATTGTCGCCGGATTTCAGGGGATAAGTGATCAGGGAGAAATTACAACGCTTGGTCGGGGAGCCTCGGATCTTTCGGCGGTTGCTTTAGCCAAGGCCTTAGATGCCGAAAGGTGCGAAATTTTCTCCGATGTTAAGGGGATCTATACCGCCGACCCCTCTGAGGTGAGAGCCGCCAAAAAGATTTCCCGGATCTCCTATGATGAGGCATTAGGGATGGCGGGATGTGGTGCCCGGGTAATGCAGGGTAGAGCTTTGGAATTAGCAAAAAAATTCAGGATTCCTCTTTTTGTAGGCTCAAGTTTCTCGAAAGGAGGACTCCCGTCCGGTGGACGGGATGGAAAGGGCACAATCATTACTCCCCCACCAAAATTTAGTGGGGGATTTGTAGAGGCGCCTTTAGTCAGTAACGTTGCCCTGAATGAGAAGGAAGCGAAGGTTTCCGTCTTTCGGGTTTTAGATCGGCCGGGAATTGCGGCCAAGATCTTTGCTCCCATTGCGAGAGCCGGGATTAATGTCGATATGATTGTCCAGAATGTAAGTAAGCAGGGCTATACTGACCTCTCCTTTACCGTCTCTATTGAGGACTTAGAAAGAACGATGAAGATTGCCAGAAAGATTTCCCGGCAGATTGGCGCCGGAAACGTAGGTTTTGATAAGGATATTGCCCGGGTCTCTATCATCGGCCTTGGCATGCAAAGTCATCCTGGGGTAGCAGCAAAAATGTTTTCTGCTTTAGCTAAGCATAGAATTAATATTAAGATGATTACCACCTCTGAAATTAAGATTTCCACCGTTGTTCCCAAAAAGGAGGGGAAAAAGGCTTTGAGAGCCGTGCATAAGGAGTTTATAGGATGAATAAAATTGAGGTTTATGATACGACGCTGCGCGATGGAGCGCAGGGAGAAAGCATATCCTTCTCCTTAGATGAAAAAATCAAAATTTGCCAGCGACTTGATAATATCGGGATTGACTTTATTGAAGGGGGATGGCCCGGCTCCAATCCCAAGGATGTCGCCTTCTTCAAAGAGATAAAAAAGAAAAGATTAAAAAACAGCAAAATAATTGCCTTTGGCAGTACGCGCAGAGCTAAAAATTCTGCGGGAAAGGATAAAAATCTTAATGCTCTTCTTTCCGCCAAAACAGAGATTGTTGCCATCTTTGGTAAAAGTTGGGACCTACACGCAAGAGAAGTACTGCATATCTCCTTAGAGAAGAACCTCAAAATTATTGAAGACTCAATCAAATACTTAAAGAGAAATAACTGCCGGGTCTTCTTTGATGCTGAGCACTTCTTTGATGGTTATAAGGTAAACGCCGATTATGCTTTAAGAACCATTTTTGTTGCCCAAGAGGCTGGTGCCGAAAGGATTATCCTTTGCGATACCAATGGAGGAGTTTTACCTGAGGAACTACAAAATATCATCAAGGAGGTAAGAAATAAAATCAAAACCCCTCTGGGAATTCATACCCACAATGATTCGGGAATGGCGGTGGCTAATTCCATTCTGGCGGTGGGCTCAGGAGTGATTCAGGTTCAGGGAACAATTAATGGCTTTGGGGAGAGATGCGGTAATGCCGACCTCTGCATTATCCTGCCCGTCTTAAAACTAAAATTGGGCAAGAAAATTTTAGCTAAAGAGCAATTGAAAAATCTAACCGGCCTTTCCCGTTATGTCAATGAATTGGCCAACCTTATTCCCCAGAATAATCAGCCATTTGTGGGAAGAAGTGCCTTTGCTCATAAAGGAGGGATACATGTTGATGCCATCAGCAAAACTCCGAAAAGTTATGAGCATGTCGATCCAACCCTGGTGGGCAATGAAAGAAGAATTCTCATCTCAGAACTTTCCGGTAAAAGCAACATTCTCTATAAATTGGAGAAATTTGGCATAAAACAACCAAAGGAAAAGGTTAAAGAAATGGTGAAACTTTTAGGAAGTTTAGAGAAAGAGGGTTACCAGTTTGAGGCCGCGGATGCCTCCTTTAATCTTCTGGCGCGCAAAGCATCCAAGGGATATAAGAGGTTTTTCAAACTGCTTGGTTTTCGGGTTATTGTGGAAAGGAAAAATGGTAGAATCATTTCTGAAGCTACCGTTAAATTAAGAGTAAAGGATGAAACCGCATATACGGTAGCCGAGGGGGACGGTCCGGTTGATGCCCTGGATATTGCGCTGCTCAAGGGTTTAGAGAAGTTTTATCCGGTACTTTCCGATCTCCGGCTTATTGACTATAAGGTCAGGGTCTTAAACCCCGAGGCGGGCACCGCCGCCAAGGTAAGGGTCCTCGTTCAGAGCTCCGATAAGAAGGGGAGTTGGGGAACGGTCGGGCTTTCCGAAAATATCATTGAGGCCAGCCTTCAGGCCCTCATCGATTCCATCGAATACAAACTCTGGAAAAGCAAAGGAACAATATAATCACCTCCCTAAATAAAACTGTTACCCATCTACCATCCAGTACACCGCCTTGAAGTTAGAGGCTGATTGCGGTATAATTAAGGTGTGAGACTATTCCGGGAGGTTCTAAGTAAAAGGCAGACTGAAATTCTGCCCCATCTTTTTTTTCTTAAGGAAGAAAGGTTCTATTTAGCCGGAGGTACTGCCCTTGCCCTGCAAATCAAACATCGCACCTCTATCGATTTTGATTTCTATACAGAAGCGGAATTCCTCCCTGAGGATATAATTGAACTGTTTCAGAAAGAGACAAAGGAGATTACTGAAATTCAGACCGGAAGAGGAACTTTAATCAGCCGTATCAAAAGAGTGGAGGTCAGTCTTTTTCATTACCCTTATTTACTCTTAGAACCTTTTGTCGAAAGCAAGAATTTGAATTTAGCTTCACTCAAGGATATTGCGGCGATGAAATTAATTGCCATTATTCAAAGAGGAACAAAAAGGGATTTTTTCGACCTCTATTTTCTGATTAGAAACTTTGGTTTAGAAAAGATTATTGAATTAACCCAGAAGAAATATCCTCCTTTCAATCCCTATTTAGCTCTGCAGGCCTTAACCTACTTCGAAGATGCCGAAAAAGAAGATTTAAATGAAAGGAAAATTATCTTCTTTAAACCTGTCTCTTGGAATAAAGTTAAGGAGTCTTTTATCAAAGAGGTTAGAGTCTACAAGAAAAAATTAGAATGAAAAATAAAATTCCTAAATTCATTGCTCCCTGTCTCTGGTCCTATAATATTAACCGGATGGATTTGGAAGAGGATCGGGAACTTATTGTTACCCAAGTTCTAAATTATGGAGTCTGGAAGGATGTTAAATGGCTCTATTCGGTCTATACCGAAGAGGATATTAAAAAGGTCGTTTGCAATCCTCGCCGTGGTCTTTGGTTTCCCAAGGTCTTAAATTTCTGGGAAACTGTCCTGAAGATTAAAATTCCCAAGGATAAAAGAGAGAAGGCTTTATTCAAACCGCAAAGCGTTGCGAGGTCGCTTTAGCGACCGTGGCAATCTCTCACTTCTCTGAAAAGAGAGATTCTTCGTCCGCCTTAGGCGGACTCAGAATGACAATGGTTCAGCGACTATTTAATTTCTTCCCCTTGTAGTCTGTAGAAGTGGCAATAAGGACCTTTCTGATTGAGGAGTTCCTGGTGGGTACCTTTTTCAACGATTCTTCCCTCCCGAAGGACAATAATTAGATCCGCCTGCCTGATGGTGGAGAGGCGATGAGCAATGACAAAGGAGGTTCTTTTCTCCATTACCCTCTTTAATGCTCTCTGAACCAGTTTTTCGCTCGCAGAATCAAGATTGCTGGTTGCTTCATCAAGAATTAAAATGGGCGGGTCCTTAAGAATCGCCCGGGCAATGGCGATCCTCTGTTTCTCCCCGCCGGAGAGTTTCGCTCCTCTCTCGCCAATAATTGTCTCGTAACCGGCCTCTAAAGTTTCAATAAAGGTGTGAATGTTGGCGATTTTGGCGGCTTCTATAATTTCGTTCTTGGTTGCTTCTGGTTTCCCGTAGGCGATATTATTTCTGATGGTATCATTGAAGAGAATTGGCTCCTGAGTAACCAGACCTATTTTCTCCCGCAGGGACCTTAGTTTGAAGTTCTTGATATCCTCTCCATCGATTAAAATGGCTCCCTGGCTTGGGTCATAGAAACGCAGGAGAAGATTAATCAGGGTTGTCTTGCCTACCCCGGAACTGCCGACAATGCCCAGGGTCTCTCCCGCTTTTATCTCAAGATTGATGTCCTCAAGAATATCCTTCTTCTGATAACGAAAGGAGAGATGAGAAAATTCTATTTCCTTTAGTCCGGATAGTTCTCTTGCAGTTTCTTTTTCAACCACCTCGTATCTTTCCTGCAAAATCTTAAAGATTCTGGGAAGGGCAGAGCCTCCCGCCTGAATCTTGGCATTTGCTGCAGCCATCCCTTTTACCGGGCTGATAATCGAGAAGAGGGCAACAAGGAAGAGAAGGAAGATGCCGGTTGAAAGTCGACCGGCTAAAACCTCCTTGCCCCCCAAATAGATGATAACTGCTCCTCCACTTACGCCAACAAGTTCGGTCAAGGGGGGGAGGAGGGCGATCCTTTTTATCTGTTTGACCATCAAACGAAAGAATCTTTCATTCTCCTGGCCGAAGAGCGCTTTCTCCCGCTCCTCACCGGTAAAGGCTTTAACGATCTGGATACTCCCAATTTTTTCCTGTAAGATAGTGGTGAGATCCGCCATCTTCTCCTGCAATAAAAGAGCGATTTTTCGCAGATGTTTCCCAATTCTCAGAATGGGAAAACCGAGGAGAGGCAGGACAAAAAGGGAAAGAAGAGCTAATTTCCAGGAGATGAAAAAGAGGATAAAAAGGTAGAGAACCACCGTGAGAAATTTGAAAATAAGGTTAGGTATTGCTTCCGAGATCGCTATCTCTAAGAGCCCCACATCATAGGTGATTCTGGCCATTAATTCTCCCAACCGACCTTTATGGAAGAAGTCAAGGGAGAGAACCTGTAAGTGCCCGTAGAGTCGGTTTCGGAGATCGGTAACGGTGCGCTGACCAAAATGCCTCATAAAATAGACCTGGCAGAAAGAGCTTATCCCTTTTAATAAAAGGAGAAGGACAATGATAACTAAAAGCCATTTCAGGATGAGAAGGGGGGGAAGCGAATTAAGAAGTTTTACCAGCCTTTCCCCTTTTGTCAAAAGGAAAGGAGGTAAATCCTTCTGGAGGATAATCTCTTTTTTGGAGAAGACCCGATCAATCAGGGGGCAGATAGTCGTCAGGGAGATAGCATTGAAGAGGGTAGAAAGCAGCATAAAGAAAAGGCCTAAATAAAAGTAGGAAAGGTGTGCTCTTGTCCACCTTCTCAATTTCAAATATTCCTTCATAGCCTCTCTAAAATAATTTTTGCGGCGCGAGCGGCTGCTCCGGGGCTCCCCAGGGCTCTCTTTACCTCCTTTAATTGGCTGCTTATCTCTTCCCCTTTTTTTCTTTGATTAAGAAGAGCAAGGGCGGTTGGCAGAATTCCTCGGGCATTTGCCCTTCTCTGGATAAATTCAGGTACTATTTCCTTTTTAGCGATGATGTTGACCATACCGATATAAGGGAGTTTGACTATTCTTTTAAGAAAAAAATAGGCAAGGGGAGAAACCTTGTAGAGAATAATCATTGGTCGCTCTAAAATCGCAATCTCCACGGTGGCGGTGCCGGAGGCAGTGAGGATGAGATCGCTGCTCTTGATGAGCTCGTACTTTCTCTCTTTAGTTACCGGAAGAGAAATTTTCTCCAGTTTTAAGATTTTTTCTATTTCCTTTTCCATTAAAGAACTGGCGGCTAAAATGGCAAATTGGGTCTCTTTTTTTTCTTTCCTGATTAATCGGGTTAATTTTACCATCACCGGGAGAACTCTTTTAACTTCACAGGAGCGACTACCGGGGAGAAGGGTTACTAAAGAACATTTCTCCTTCAGGGAGAAATGCTTCATTATCTCTTCCTTGCTCTCGGTTGGTTTCACTACGTCTAAAAGGGGGTGTCCCACAAAGGAAGTAGACAGTCCCTCCTTTTCGTAGATTGCTTTCTCAAATGGTAAAATAGTAATCATTTTGGTGAAAAGAGAGACGATCTTTTTGATACGACCTTTTCCCCAGGCCCAAACCTGGGGGCCGATGTAATAGATAAGGGGTATCGGGAGATCTTTAATTTTTTCTGCTACCCTCAGATTGAAACCAGGATAGTTGATAAAAATAACCACATCAGGTCGTTCTTCTTTGATTCTAACAATGAGTTGATAAAGGACGCGGCGAAAGAGAAAAATATACCGGGCCACTTCAACAAATCCGACAAGAGAAAAACGGGTAAGATCAAAGAGAATCTTTATTCCCGCGGCCTTCATCCTTTCTCCTCCCACTCCGAAAATCTGTAAAAGAGGCTCCTTTTCTAAAAGAGATTTTGCCAAGAGAGCGCCATGAAGGTCTCCCGAGATATCCCCGGTAATAATGAATATTTTGGCCATCATATACTCGGAGTACTTTCTCGATGGCACGCTCGCAGTAATGCTCGCTATGGACTCCTCCTCTGCTCGGGCATTCATACGGGGTCTAATGCCATCTACGAAAGTCTCCTCGTATCGGTTTAAACACCAAAGCGAGGAAGTTTCCTGAAGCGTGCCTTGTTAGCGACGAACGGGCACGGTGTCCGCCAAAGGCGGACGAGTGAGGAGCAACGAGAGTGCAGATTCCCTCGCTGGGGGAATCAAACGTGCCGCTGAAGGAAACCTCCGAGCCTATTATACTTCATTTCCCTTATAGTTGACAAGGAAAGATTAATATTATATAATATATTTATAGGACATTTAACATATAAATTTAACATATAAGGAGAAAAACAGAATGGCAAAGAAATATGATGCCACAAATATCCAGGTCTTAGGTGGTATTGAGGCCGTGAGGAGGCGGCCGGCAATGTATATTGGGGATACCTCCACTAGCGGGCTACACCACCTTGTCTACGAGGTTGTGGATAACTCCATTGATGAAGCGATGGCCGGTTACTGCAAGAGTATCTCCGTCACTGTTCATCCCGATAATACCCTTACCGTTGTTGATGATGGTCGGGGAATTCCGGTGGATTTGCACAAGACGGAGAAGAAACCGGCTTTAGAGGTAGTGATGACGCTCCTTCATGCGGGAGGGAAGTTTGACACCAGAACCTACAAGGTGGCCGGCGGCCTGCATGGAGTGGGGGTCTCGGTGGTCAATGCTCTCAGCGAGTGGCTGGAGGTAAAGGTTAGAAGAGGGGGCAAGGTTTACCATCAGAGGTATGAAAGAGGTACAACGGTCTCAAAATTAACCACTATCGGAAGAACCAAACGGACGGGAACTGAGGTAACCTTCAAGCCGGACAAGGAAATCTTTGAGGCCGTGGAGTTTGAGGCGGACATTCTCTCCAATCGCCTCAGGGAATTGGCTTTTTTAAACAGTAATCTTGTCATCAAGTTTAAGGATGAAAGGGACCAGCAGCAAGAGACCTTTTATTATGAGGGGGGGATTAAGTCTTTCATTCAGCACCTGAATAAAAATAAGAGTGTTTTATTTCCTGAGCCGTTTTATTTTAAGAAGGAGGAAAATGGCATTGAGGTAGAATGCGCCCTTCAATATAATGAGGGTTATAGCGAGAATATCTTTACCTTTGCCAATACCATCAATACCCAGGAGGGAGGAACGCATCTTTCTGGATTCAAGACCGCTCTTACCCGGGCGATGAATGACTATGCTAAAAATTATGGTGTTCTGGATAAGGGCTCTCTCTCCGGGGAGGATGCCCGAGAAGGGTTGGTTGGGGTCTTAAGTGTGAAGCTTCCTGACCCTCAATTTGAAGGACAGACCAAGAGCAAACTTGGTAATACCATTGTAAAGTCGGTGGTAGAGACAGCAATGTTTTCTCAATTTACTACCTTCCTCGAAGAGAACCCTAACATCGCAACCAGCATTGTTAATAAATCTGTGTTAGCCGCAAGAGCCCGGGATGCCGCCAAGAGAGCAAGGGATCTTACCCGGGCAAAGGGGGGGCTGGACCTGGGAACTCTTCCCGGAAAATTGGCCGACTGCTCAGCAAAAGAGCCGGAAGAGAGGGAACTCTATCTCGTGGAAGGTGATTCTGCGGGAGGAAGTGCTAAGCAGGGCCGGGACAGGAAGTTTCAGGCGATTCTTCCTCTGCGGGGCAAAATTATCAATGTCGAGAAGAGCAGATTGGATAAGGTCC
>DAOWFY010000094.1 GCA_030637775.1 bacterium
AAAGGGCCGACCTCTCACTTAACTGGCATCGCATCGAGAAGACTTATGAGGCCGATTCTCCCATTGAGGGGAAGATTGTTCAGATAGTGAAAGGAGGTTTTAAAGTAGATATTGGCGTACTTGCCTTTCTTCCAGGTTCCCAAGCAGATATTAAACCCTTAACCGAACCCAAAGAATTTTTGGGCAAGAACTACCAATTTAAGGTTCTTAAGATTGATCGGTTCAAGAAGAATGTGGTGCTATCCCGCCGCAGTCTCTTGGAGGAAGAGGAGAGAAAAAAACATCTTTCTGCTCTTTTAAAGTTAAAGGAAGGTGAATTGATTAAGGGAAAGGTAAAAAGTATTGTTGACTATGGTGCTTTTGTCGAAATAGATGGTGTTAGCGGATTTCTCCATATTAATGATATGGGCTGGGGCAGAATTAGCCATCCGTCTCAACTTTTAAGAGTTGGAGAAGAGATTGAAGTTCTTGTTTTAAAGGTTGATCGAGAAAAGGGAGAGGTCTCCTTTGGTCTGAAGCAAAAAACACCCAATCCCTGGGAAAAGATAGAGGAAAAGTATCCCGTAGGTTCCAAAGTAAGAGGGAAGGTTGTTAATATCACTGAGTATGGCGCTTTTGTTAAGTTAGAAGAGGGGCTGGAAGGACTACTTCATATTTCGGAACTCTCCTGGATTGGCCATATTAAACATCCTTCCGAAATTATCGCGATGGGTGACGAATTGGAACTTTTGGTCATCGGAATTGAGAAGGAGCATCAGAAAATCTCCTTTTCTCTGAAGAGATTAGAACCGAATCCCTGGGAGAAAATTAAAGAAAAATATCCGCCGGACACAAAGTTTGAGGGAAAGGTGGTCAGCCTCACCGATTATGGAGCCTTTGTCGAGATAGAGAAAGGAATTGACGGATTGCTCCATATCTCCAACATCTCCTGGGAGAAGATTAAACACCCTTCGGAGATTCTGAAAAAAGGGGAAAAGGTTGATGTAGTTATCCTTTCTGTAGATCCGGAAAGGAAAAAGATTGCTCTTGGTATGAAGCAACTAAAAGAGAAGCCAGAGGACAAGGAGGATGAAAAATGAAGAGAAGAAAGGGGTTTACTTTGATGGAGTTATTGGTGGTAATGGCGATTATGGCGGCTTTGGCCGCTTTACTTCTACCTGTTTTAGGAAGAGCAAGGGAAAAGGGAAGAAGAACCATCTGTATTGCTAACCTTAAGCAGATTGGGATGGCAATCCATATGTATGCCGAGGATTACTTTGAGAGATTCCCGGGGAATGGAGTGGAAGATACCGGTTCTTCAGAGATGGGTTTTCTCTTTCCCAGATATATTAATGCCTCTGCTGTCTGGGACTGCCCGGGAGATAAGAAAAATGCCTTCGCCACAATTTCTAATCATATTCTGAGTAACTCCAGTTATGCTTACGACGATGAGCATTTGGAGAGTGAGGACGTCGATATTAAGTTAGCCCTTAGCGCCGATAGAGGAGTATCAACAACCTTAACGAAAAAATCGAATCACAGCATTGAGGGGGTTAAATGTTCTCTATGTGGATGGGGCAGCAAGATGGGTTCCGGCTGATGATGAGGGCAATATCAGAACCTCTGGTGTCAGCAATAAAGAAAACCTGAAAGATTAATATAATTGCATAGGAATTTCCTTTCCCCCTCTTCTCATTCCTCCCCCTCAAGGGGGGGAGGAGATAGGTGGGGGTGTAATTTAATGAAAAGAGGTTTTATGCTTGTTGAGATTGTGGTGGTAATGGCCATTATTGCGGGAATTGCTGCTCTTTTTTTACCTACCCTAAGGAAGGCACGAAGACGCGCTCTCATTGGTAAGGCCCAGGTAGCAATCACCTCTTTAGAGACTGCTTTATCGATGTATGAGAGCGATTTTAGTGATTATCCTCCTAACAGTGGAGAAGGTTGTAAAAATTTAGTTTCTCTTCTTCAGGGTCCGATAGCAGGTCACTCTTGGCATGGTCCCTATATGAGGTTTAAGGAGAAGGAGCTAAAGGATGGAAATTTTATTGATCCCTGGGAAAATCCCTACCGATATGAATATCCCCAAACCAAACATCCTAATGTGGCCTATCTTATTTCCTCTAATGGTCCTGATATGATTTTTGGCAGCGAAGATGATATTGTGAACTGGTGAGGAGGCTCGGAAGTTCCCTTGAGTCAATGCTCAGTTGTTTCGCAAGTAAACCACATTAAGAGGTGACTGGAATAGCGAGACTTGTCTCGCGCCAGCACTGCTACTCCAAATAAAAATGGTGCGGCATAACCGCCAACTCGCTTCCAAACCCCAATCATCTCTTGTGATCACTTATGATTCCCCAATTTTGCCAGGGGGAACTGACTCGCCTTAGTATACACTAATGAGAAGAAATTGCTATGCAGGCTTTACGCTTCTGGAAATATTGGTTGTTTTGATTTTAATTGGGCTTTTTAGTTTGATTAGTATTCCCGCCTTTTTTAATAAGATTAAAAGCTCTAAATTGAAAGCTACGGGTGAAGGCATTGCTCAAAGTCTAAAGTTAGCGAAAAGCTATGCCATCACCAAACGGGAGATTTGTCGGGTCGATTTTGATTTAATCAATGGAGCCTGGGGAATCTATAATGGAGAATTGAGAGACAAATGGTTGAAACTCCCTAACAACATCAGGATAAAGGAGGTTACTGAGGGTTTTGATCCCGCAATTTTTAGAGCCGATGGGACGATAAAGCAAGCAGGCCACCTTGTTCTTGAGAATATCCGGGATCTTTCAACAAAGAAGGTTATTGTTAATAGTTTGGGAAGGGTGAGAATTGAATAGGGCAGGATTTACATTGATTAGTGTGGTTTTTGCACTTGCCATATTGACCATAGGGATATTAAGCATTGTCTGGCTCTTTCCTCTGGGACACAAAGCAGTTAGCAGAAGCAAGGCGATGACCATTGCTGCTCTGATTGCCGAAAGGGAATTGAATAGAATCCGGGGCCTCTATAGCAGTTTTGATTCTCCCGATCCTCCGGAAGAAATGTCCGGTCGCGACCCCGACTTTCCAAGATTTTTTTGGAAAGCAATAATCTCGGGAAAGAAAATCTATGCCGTTGATTTAGAAGTCTCCTGGGAAGAGCAAAGAAAAAAAGAGCATGAATTCTTCACAACAGAATTTACAAAACATTAAAGGGTTTACCATCTTGGAATTTCTCATTGCCGCTTTCATTCTCACCATCGTTGTCGGCTCGATCTTACTTCTTTTTAAGGAAAGTTCCTCTTCCTTTTCTCACGGCAAAAGCAAAGTGGGAATCTACGAGGCGGGAAGGGAATCGCTTAATTTCTTGATGAGTCGGTTGCGTACCGCTTTGGTGAACGATTGGGAGAATGACCGAATTAACTTCATTGGGGAAGGGAGAAAGGTAAAATTCATCTGCCCCTTTTCTACCCGTAAGGATTCTTCCGATATTTGTAAACTTGTCTTTTATTTGGAGGAGGAGGAGTTGAAGGTCTGGTTAGAAAGGATGGGAAAAGAGGGGAAAGATTATTCCTTTCCCGATTCCTTTCCCGGAAGTCAGGGCTTAATCACCAATGTAAAAGAGATGACTTTTGAATACTATGATGGAAGTCTCTGGAGAGATTGTTGGGATTCCAGGAAAGGGGAAAGACAGGATAGTAAATTACCGAAAGCGGTACGCATTAGAATTAAGATTTCTGCTTCTCGGGGAACTGAGGGGAAGGAACCGATAGAGAGAAGTTTCTCTGCGATCACCTATCTTGAGAATAGTGGATAATAAGGGGATTGCCATGATCATTGTCATTGGACTCTTAAGCCTGCTTTTGGTAATGGGACTTTCCTTTCTACTTTTAATGAGGTTACAGGAGAAAGGTGCCGCCAACTACCTTTTCTCAGTGAGAGCGAAGAATATAGCAAGATTGGGGATTGAAAAGGCAATTGTCCAATTAAAGACGGCTCAAAAGGCTTATGATGTGGAGACAGAGGCCTGGCACTCAGACTTTGCTGGAGACGAGGTAGATTTAGATGGGGATGGTGAGCCTGATTCTAAATGGATAAATCTTTTTAAGAAAGGAAAGTTGATTGGCAGGTATAGTGTACTGGTAAAGGATGAGGAGGGTAAACTCAATATCAATGAGGCGGGTAATCTAAGCAAAGGTTCCCATACCAAGGAGCAGGGAGTTGATGAGGGCTGGAAGCCCTCGGAGATTGTGTTAACGGCTCTACCCGGAATTAGTGAGGGACTCGCCAAAAGCATAGTTAAATTTCGCTATGGGAAGGATAAAAAACCGGGTAAGAAAAAATTTGATGATAATAAAAACAATCCCCGATTGACTGAGGATGGAATCGATAATGATGGTGATTGGGTCCCTGCCAATGACCGGATGCTCAAAGGCCGACGTAATGGGAGGCCAAATCCCGGGGAGGAAGACTGTGATGAGGATGACGAAGGAATAGATGAGCCGGAGGAATTCTGCTCGAGATCTCCTTTTGGTGATGATCAACCCTTTGTAACGATTGAGGATTTGAAGAGGGTTAAGGGAATAGGAGAGAAAAAATTTAAAGCTGTCAAAAATGTAATCACCACCTATTCCTATGATAAAAATATCAACAGCGAGGCTGAATTGAGGATGAATATCAATACCGAGCCAATAGAGAGAATAAAGTATGCTTTGAGAAAGGGTGGCATCACTGACCCGGATATCTGTAACCAGATTGCGGTAAATATTATTGATTATAGAGATAAGAACAATTTTCCCATATCCAACTTTGACCCAAATACATGGAAAACTTACTACGGAATTGAGGAAACCCCTTATCTCAATGAAATAGAGGCCTCACCAGAACCTCTGGATGTTCCTCCAGGACTCGAGGAGATTATCGCCAAGATATTTGATGGCGGTGAATATATTGAACTTTATAATCCCTATCCCTTCGATATTCCTATCGGTGGATGGAGAATCACAACCTCCTCTACCGGCACCTCTTTTATTCAGACTATCTATTCTCTTTTAAATATGTTTCTTATTCCGATTGTAATTCCCGAAGGAACAGTTATCCCGGCAAATGGCTACTATACCATTGGAGATAATATAGCGATAGCGCTTATTAAGGCTGGAAAGCGGGTTATACCTGTCCCCTGGCCGATTAAGCCTACACCATCCGGATGCGATCAGTACCATCCAATAATCCTTTTTGATTTAGGTGGGAATCTAAGGTTGGAAGACTCCTCTTCTCATGCGATTGAAGATACTTATTATGGGCTAGATTTTTGCACTTCGATATCTCGAGAGAAAAACGATCCCCGAGTAAGAAGATTCTACCTTGGCCCTGGTTCAGGGACTCCTGGAAAACCAAATTTTTTCTTTTTCCCTCCAATTGGAAAAGAGGTAAGTCTATTTAACTGGCCGAGTAGTTTTGCGGTAAAGAATTATCCCTTTGCCGCGGTTGGGGAGTTGGGTGATGTCCATCGAGGAACTCAATGGAAGACAATTAACTTTTGGAGGGGAGAGGATATTGGTCTCTGTGATCAACTTACTATCGCTGAACCTGTCAGAGAGCCGCTCAAGGGAAGGATTAACATTAATACCGCCTCTGTACCTGTTTTAATGGGATTACCCGGAATTGAGAAGGAGTTAGCAGAAAAGATTTGCAAGGCCAGACCTTTCAAAACGATTGGAGAAATTTTTGGAGATTATTCTGAAGAGGAAGAAGATGAGGAAGATGAAGAGGAAGAGAAAGATCCTAAGAAAATTCTCAATAAAGTAATGATTGCTAAAGGGAAAGATTCCCTTGACAATGATGAAGATGGATTTGAGGATGAGGATGATGAGGCCGAAGAGATTTTCAGAAGAATTTCCAGTCTTATTACCGTGAGGTCTAACCTCTTTTCTATTATCTCTCTTGCTCAATCCATCAGGGATAAAAATGGCAATGGTAAAGTTGATGAAGGGGAAATTCTTGCCGAGGAGAAGATCAAAGTAATCTACGATCGGGGTTCCTTGCCGAGAAAAATACGCTTTTATAAGGAGGTGCAATGAAACTTTCAGTACGATCAGCCCAGTGGTTATTGTTGTCTTTATTGGCGGTTATCATTATTTCTCTTCTCTGTCTTCTGCACACACTTAGAGTGAAGAAAAGTCGGCAAACCGTTCTTGCCGAGGTGAACGGAGTAAGCATCACTGTCTCGGATTTTAATCGGCTTTGTTCTTCCAGTCCTGACTACTACAGGGATTTTATCAGGGAAAACAAGATGGCTTTTTTGGAGGATTTAATCAGTCGGGAACTTCTCTTTCAGGAGGCAAAGAGGAAGAAAATTGACAGATTAGAAAAGGTAAGACAGAAATTGCAGGATAAAGAGAAGGATATTTTAGTAGAGGCATTTACCAAAGAGGAGATTTTGAAAAGGATAGAGGCTTCGATGGGTGAGGTAAGATCCTATTATGAAGAACATAAAGAGGAATTTGTACTTCCCGGAACTATTCCTCCTCAAAAGGAAAGTTTTGATGATGTGAGGGAAAGGGTAAGGGGCCTTTTGGCAAAGAGTAAAGAGGTAGAAGCGTTTGGCAACTATCTGAAGAAGTTAAGGAAAAAAGCAAAGATCAGGATCAATGAGGAACTACTCCAGAGCCTCCAGTTGAAATGAAACTTTTTTACTTTATGTCTTTTGCATTTTACATCCTTTGTGCTGCCGCTATTTCCTCTACAGACACTTTTAGAGTTGTGGCTGTCGTCAATGATGAAGCAATTACTGAAGGTGAGGTTGAGGAATTGGTGGATCTTAAAGGAAATTTTTCCTCTGCTCTTAACTATCTTATCGAGGAGGCTCTTCTTTTCCAGGAGGCAAAGAAGAAGCAAATAGAGAAAGAAAGAGTGGATGAAGAATTCAATAGAGTTAAAGAAAGGTTTTCTTCCGAGGAGGGTTTTTATCAGCAGTTGCAGAAAGAAGGTTTAACTGCACATCAAGTAAAGAAGAACCTGGAAAAGCAACTTTTGATTCAAAGGCTTGTTAGGGAGGAGGTGCTTGAGAAAATTTCTGTCACTCCTTATGAAATCGAGGAAAGATTATCTCAGAGGAATTTTCCGAAAAAAGTCTCTTATCGGTTAAGTGAAATTTTTCGCAAGGAAAAAAAGGAGATTAAAGAGATTTTAGGGAGGATAAAAAAGGGACAACTGAAATTTGAGACTCTCTCTACCGACCTCGGCTATTTTCAAAGGGAAGAGATGGCTTTAGAGTTCCAGACCGTTTTATTCACATTGAAGATTGGCGAGATAAGTAAACCGATAGAGATGGAGGATGGCTATCACCTCATCTCCATCACCGAGAAAAGGGAGGAAGAAAGAAGTCCCGAAGAGTTCAGGAAAGCGATCAGGGAAGAACTATTCCAGAAGAAATTCGGTCAGAAATACAAAGAATTTATTGTTGAATTAAAGAAGAACGCCCATATTGAGATAAAAAATAATGAATAAAGTAAAGGGATCAGGTCTCCACAGTTGCTACAAGATTAACCTGAAAGACTAATTACGCATATTCCTACTAAAGTCAGTGTAATCAGTAAGTAGCGGAATTTGACAAACTTGCGACACCGCACTCTCTGCTATCTTTAGTAGCAATATGCGGGAGGATTAACCTCTTGATAATTCTCACAGCAAATTATGAATAAGCCGATTATCGGGATTACGATGGGGGATCCCGCGGGAATTGGACCCGAGGTGATTCTCAAAGCACTCGCAGAGGCGAGCATCAGAAAAAGCATCGCACCTCTCCTGATTGGTGAGGATTTCATCTTTGAGAGGGTAAAGAAGATTGTTGGTTTCCCTTTCCACTTTCATCCCATCAACAAAATAGAAGAGGCAATATTTAAAGAAGGGCAAATTGATATCCTTAATTTAGGAGAGATGAGAGAAAATAATTTTGTCGTCGGAAAGGTAAGCAGAGTCTGTGGAAAAGCAGCAATTGCTTATGTGAAAAAGGCCTTCTTTTTAGCCAAAAATAAAAGAATTGGTGCTCTCGTCACCGCTCCCATCAATAAGGAGGCGGTCAGCCTATCTAATTTCCCCTATCCGGGTCATACAGAATTTTTAGCCGCTTTAACTAAAAGAAAAAGGGTGGGGATGGTGTTGGCGGCAAAAGAGTTAAAGGTCCTTTTAGTTACTACCCATTTAGCTCTTCGGGATATCTCTGCCGCACTTACTGAGGAGAAGATTCTGGAAAAGATTAAATTGGGTTACCATTTTTTAAAGGATGATCTAAAACTAAAAAATCCTCGTATTGGCCTCTGTGGTTTAAATCCACATAATGGGGAGGCAGGCATATTTGGCGATGAGGAGGAAAGGGTAATTAAGCCGGCAATTGCTGCTGCCAGAAGAGCCGGCATCAACTGTATTGGCCCGGTTCCCTCCGATATAATCTTTTACCAGGCAACAAAACAGAAAAAATATGACCTGGTGATAGCGATGTACCATGATCAGGGACTCATTCCCTTAAAAACCCTTTACTTCGAGGAAGCGGTGAATATTACCATTGGTTTGCCGATCATCCGCACCTCACCCGATCACGGGACCGCTTTTGATATTGCCTATCAGGGAAAAGCAGATTCTACGAGTATGAAGGAGGCTATAAGATATGCGGCAAGATTGGTCTCTGCTAAAGGAAACAAAAGGTCTCCTCAAGCAATATCGGTTTAGGCCAAAAAAGAGGTTGGGCCAGCATTTCCTTATTAATTCATCTGCAGTTGAGAAGATTTTAACTACAGCTAATTTGAAGAAGGAGGATATAGTTCTTGAGATTGGCACCGGTCTTGGCCTGCTTACTGAAGAATTAGCAAAGAGAGTAAAAAAGGTAATTGGGTTTGAGGTTGATGAGAGGCTTTGCTCCATTTCACAGAAGGTTTTGGCCGATTTTCCGAATGTTGAAATTAAGAGGGAGGATATTTTAGAGGTCTCTCCAACCGATTTTCATTCCTTAGGAAAGTTTAAGGTAATTGGGAATCTTCCCTATTACATTACCACACCAATTATATTTTCTCTTTTGTCCTGGGGCAAAAGTTTGATGTTGGCAATTCTTACCGTTCAGAAGGAAGTGGCAGAAAGGCTTATATCTCCCCCGGGTAGAAAAGAGTATGGGATTCTCTCCATTGGAGCTCAATTCTACAGCCAAGTGGAAAAACTTGCTGATTTTAAGAAGGAGTCCTTCTTTCCAGCCCCGGAGGTTGACTCCTCATTGATAAGAATAAAGATGCGAGAAAACCCCCCGGTTTTGGTAAAGGATGAAAAGAATTTCTTTAATCTGGTAAAAGTAAGTTTTGGTCAACGGCGTAAACAGCTGGTTAATGTTCTGTCCAAAGGCTTAAACCTCAAGAAAGAGATTATCTCTCACAAACTTTCACTTATAGGAATTGACCCTAAACGAAGAGCAGAGACCCTTTCCCTGGAGGAGTTTGCTAAATTGAGCAATTTGCTACAAGCTTAACCTGGGAGAGTAATTACGCATATTCCTACTAAAGTGAACATATAGTATGGTAGCGGAAGTTGCTGTGAGAGTTATCAAAGAGGTTAACCTTTTCGCATATTGCCACTAAAGATAGTATAATTAGATTTAAG
>DAOWFY010000070.1 GCA_030637775.1 bacterium
CTGACACAGGCAACTTTGCCGCTGAGATCAGGTATGAGGCGCTAAAGAAGATTGCTCCCTATATGTTCGTTGCCCATATCAAGACCTATGAATTTGACAGTCAAGGGTTGGAGACAACGGTCGATGTGAAAAGATGTGTGAATATTTTTAAAGAGGCCGGATTCGACGGTTTCCTGGACATCGAATTTGAAGGAGCCGGAGACCAATACGTAGGGGTAAAGAAAACAATAGATTTATTAAGAGGATATATCTAATGATAAAGAAAACTTTGGTTATGTTAGGCGGGAAATTTCATCCCTTTGATTCCTGCGGGAAAATCTTAGAAGATTTTCTAAAGAAAACAGAGGTATGTGAGCCTGTTTTGACAGATGATAGAGACGCCTTTAAGGATTTAAAAAATTATGATTTAGTAATTCTTTATACCCAGGGTGGAGAACTCACCTCAGCGCAAGAAGAGGGTCTCTGCGAATTCGTCAAGAAGGGAGGCGGATTCATTGGCATCCATTGCGCTTCGGATTCCTGGGTAAAAAATAAAGCATATCTGGAGATGCTTGGCAGTCACTTTGTTGGTCACGGCCCGGTGACTGAATTTTCGGTAAAGATTTCTCATCCCGAGCATGAGATTACCCGCCGAATCTCCGATTTTAAGATAACCGACGAGTTCTATATCCTGGAGAAGAAAACAGGGAGATTTGAGGTGCTGGCAGAAGGTATTTGGCAGTTTAAGACTCATCCTTTAGCCTATATTCGCACCTATGGAAAGGGAAGGGTTTTCTATACCGCTTTGGGTCATGATGAAAGAGTCTTTAAAAATCCCTTCTTTCAGAAGCTTATCTTTCGCGCTACCCGCTGGGTAACAAATCAAAGGGAAGAAAAAGAGGTGCGTTGTGGAGTTATCGGTTATGGCGGCGCTTACAATATGGGCAAATACCATGCCGATTCAGTCTCCAAAACTCCCGGACTTAAGCTCACCGCCATCTGTGATGTAGATGAAAAGAGATTGGAGATTGCGCAAAAAGATTATCCGGAGATTAAAATCTATAAGGAAATTAAAAAGATGCTCTCGGCTGACATTATTGATTTAGGGATAGCGGTAGTGCCGCATAATCTCCATAGCAAGATAGTTTTATCCCTGGTTGAAGCGGGAAAAAATGTAATCTGCGAGAAGCCATTTGCCATTACCATAAAAGAATGCACCGCGATGATTAGGGCCGCAAAAAAGAAAGGGGCAATGCTTTCTGTCTTCCATAACCGGCGCTGGGATGGGAATTTCTTAGCCATCAAAAAGATTATTAATGATGGTCTTATTGGTGAAATTTTCCATATCGAGGCCTATGCGGGAGGTTATGCTCATCCTCAATACTGGTGGCGCTCGGAAAAGTCCATCTCGGGAGGGATAATCTATGACATGGGAGCGCACTTTGTTGACTGGATTCTCAATCTAATGCCCGGGAAGATGGAGACCGTTTATGGCATCTTCCATAAAAGGCTCTGGTATGATGTCACCAATGAGGACCAGGGAGAAGCGATTATCCGTTTTGAAGGAGACCGTTATGCCGAATTTCAGACCTCTGTTATTGCGGCTATTGGCAAGCCAAAGTGGCGAATCTTGGGGACAAAAGGTGCCTTAAATATTAATCAGGGTGAGAAAGAGAATATCGACGTGGTTACCTTTGTCAATGGTCACCGGGAAGAGTTAAAAATTCCTTTTATGCAAAGTTGCTGGGAGAATTATTACATCAATATTGCCGACCATCTTCTGACCGGAGAGCCATTAGCAGTGACCGCCGAGTCTGCCCGCAGGGTAATTGCCGTATTCGAGTTAGCAGAGAAGTCAGCAAAAACCAGCAAGGTCCAGCCAGTTCCATATGAAAAATAAATAATGTGGGAAACATCTCCTGATGTTGATTCAATGTAGTGGTCGAGTTTACTCGCCATAAATCAAGGTCTGGAGACCTTTTCCACAAAATAAGGGGGGTTATGTTATGAGAGTATTGCCGAAAAGGGGGGATTATGAAATTAGGGGTATTTAGTGTTTTGTTTGGAGAAAAGTCTCTGGAGGAGGCGCTGGATTATATCAAAAAATCCGGTTTGGAGGCGGTGGAGATTGGCACCGGGAATTACCCGGGAAATAGCCATTGTAATCCGGCCGAGCTTCTTAAGGATGAAAATAAAATCAAGAGATTAAAAGCGGCGGTAGAAAAGAGGGGGTTGGAGATTTCTGGGCTCAGTTGCCATGGTAATCCCCTTCATCCGGATAAAACGATTGCGACAACCCACCAAGAGGTTCAGCACCAGACAATTCTTCTTGCCGAGAAATTGGGTGTGCCCCGCATCATTACATTTTCTGGCTGCCCCGGGGATTGCGAAAATAGTAAATATCCTAACTGGGTGACCTGCCCCTGGCCGGATGACTACAGCAAGGTACTATCCTGGCAATGGGAAGAAAAGGTTATCCCTTACTGGAAGAAAGAGGCAGAGTTTGCCCGAAAGCATCGGGTCCGCCAGATTGCTTTAGAGATGCATCCGGGATTTGTTGTTTACAACACCGAGACATTGTTAAAACTGAGAGAGACAGCCGGCGAGGAGATTGGAGCTAACTTTGACCCCAGCCATCTCTTCTGGCAGGGGATCAACCCCATCGCTGCCGTAAGGAAATTGGGTAAAGCGATCTTTCATGTCCATGCCAAGGATACCAGGATTGACTCAATCAATACCTCTATCAATGGGGTGCTGGATACTAAAGCCTATAGTGATGAGATTAACCGTTCCTGGATCTTCCGGGCGGTTGGCTATGGTCACACCTCTTCATTCTGGAAGGATTTTGTCAGCACTCTCAGGCTGGTGGGCTATGATGGTGTCCTTTCTATTGAGCATGAGGACAGTCTAATGTCTACCAATGAAGGTTTTCAGAAGGCGGTGAAGTTCTTAAAGGAAATTATCCTTTCGGAAGAAAAAGGGAAGATTTATTGGGCATGAAGATAAGATTGGGAATGAATGCCTCCTTTGCCGTGGGACGTTATCCTGAACCGGAGGTCTGGCTAAAGATTGTGGGAGAAAAACTGGATTTAAGATATGCCCAGTTCTTCTCGGACCTCATCGATCCTAAGGTTGAGAAGGAAACAAGGAAACGGCTTTGTCTTCATACTAAAAGGGCCGCCAGGAGATATAATGTTACCATTCACAGCCTATTTTCTGGAACCGCTCCTCATTGGAGCCATTTTCTCCTCCATCCCGATAAAGAAATGAGAAAGGATGCTAAGGGCTGGTGGGAAAACTATATCCGCATGGCACCCTTTTTGGGAGCTAAAGCGGTGGGAAGTTTCTTTGGTGCATTTTCTTTTCGTGATTTACAAAATTCAAAGAGAAAAAAACAGTTAACAGAAGAACTGATTAAAACCTGGCATCACTTCTCCCGTCTCGCCAAAAATGAAGGTTTAGAGTATCTGATGTTCGAACCGATGTCCGTTCCCAGGGAGATGCCCTGTACGATTGAGGAGACCGAGGAACTTTATGAGAGGTTAAATGAGAAAGCCGCCCTTCCGATCAAACTCTGTATCGATATCGGGCATGGAGCGGCTATCTCCGGAACAAAGAAGGATAAAGACCCTTATGCCTGGATTGAGCATTTTGGTTCTCGAACCGCAGTTATTCACATCCAGCAGACCGACAGAAAATCAAGCAAGCACTGGCCATTTACAAAAAAATATAATAGAATTGGCATCATCGATGGCCAAAGAGTTATTGAGGCAATAAAGGCCTCAGGAGCAAAGGAGATTCTTCTGGTTATTGAGGTCTTTCATTCATTTTTCGAGCCAATGGAAGATGAGGTTTTAGATGATTTGAAGGAAAGTGTTGACTACTGGAAAAAATGGGTAAAAGGTTAAAGCAGGAGTTGGTTAGATACGGTAAAAAAATTATCGAAAAGGGCCTGGCGGTGGGGCCGGGAGGGAATATCAGTGCCCGCAAAGGAAACACCGTCTATCTTTCTCCCAGTGGCTACTCCTTTGATGAATTAAATGAAGATGATTATGTCGGCGTGGACCTTAAAACGGGCAAACTCACCGAGGGCACTCTCAAACCAACCTGCGAAGTCTCAATGCATTTGGGCTGTTACCTGACAAGAGAAGATATTTCGGCCGTTATCCATACCCATCCTCCTTTAGTGATTGGCTTGATAAATGCCGGTACCAAAATAAGAGCAATGTTCCCTGACTTTGTCGCTTTAGTAGGAGAGGTTCCGGTGATAGATTATGTAATCCCGGCGGGAGAAAAGATAAGAAAAGCGGTGACAAAGGTTATCAAAAGATACGATGCGGTTCTGCTTAAAAATCATGGTCTGGTGACGGTGGGAAACAATTTAAAGGAGGCCTTTTATCGGACTGAAATTATTGAGGAGGCGGCCCGTATCTTAATCGTTTCCCGAATCTTTGGTAAACCAAGATTCTTGAAAAAGAAGGAGATCGAGGGGATTAAAAATTTAAAGGCCGAGGACTATCGGAGAATGCTGCTTAAAAAAGGATAGATGAAAAGTATTACCTATAGAATCATTATCGGAGGCTTTGGAGGACAGGGCATTCTTACCCTGGGCAAGGTCTTGGCCTATGCCGGGATGGAGGAGAAAAAGTATGTTTCCTGTCTCCCTTTCTATGGAGCGGAGATGCGTGGTGGCTATGCCTTCTGCACCCTGGTTATCTCCACCGAGGAAATTTCCTCCCCGGTCGTCTCTAAAGCGGATATTGGCATCTTTATGGATAAACTCTCCTTAGAGAATTATAAGGAAAGAATAGAGAAGAATGGGACGATTCTCATTAACAGTTCCCTGATCAAAAATAAATTTCCCCATAGGAATCTAAAGGTGGTGAGAATTCCCGCCACAGAGCTTGCAGAAAAAATAGGGGACGCCAAAGTTGCCAATATGGTTGCTGCCGGCGCCTTGGTCAAAATCATTCAGAGCGAGAAAAAAAACTTCCTTTCTATCGTTAGCCTGCAGCAGAGCTTAAAAAGGGTGCTTCCCCAAAAGCCAGAACTCCTCGATTTGAATAAAAGAGCGATTGAGGAAGGCGAGAAAATTGTTGAAGGATGAAAGCGGCCGTTTATTCCGGACCAGAGAAGATCCAAATCAAGGAAGTGGCAAGACCAGGATGTAGACCCGGAGAAATCCTAATTAAGGTATATTTCTGCGCAATCTGTGGAACGGATGTGAGAATCTATCTTCACGGTCACAAAAAGGTCACCCCGCCCCACATTATCGGACATGAAATTGCCGGGGAAATCGCCGAGCTCGGAGAAGGGGTTAAAGGTTACCAGGGAGGTGAGCATGTTACGGTTGTCACCTCCGTCGGCTGCGGAAGGTGTAAATTATGTAAGCAGGGTTACTATAACCTCTGTCCAGATTCTCAGGCCATCGGGTACAAATATCCCGGAGGGTTTGCGGAATACCTTTTGGTACCCAAGGAGGCGGTAGCCCAGAAAGCGGTTCTGAAAATTCCCGAAAATGTGAGCTTGCTGGAAGCCTCTATCATTGAACCTCTTTCCTGTTGCATTAATGGACAAAATTACCTGAATATCAAAAATGATGACAGCGTGGCTATCTTTGGGGCAGGACCAATTGGAATAATGCACTTGGAATTGGCAAGGGCTAAGAAAGCGGCAAAAACCTTTCTTATTGACATTTCTGAAGAGAAACTCAAGTTTGCACAAGAACACTTTTCTGCTGACTACTTTATCAACGGTCAAAAAGAGGGTCTGATTAAGAAAATATTGTCTCTGACCAACAATAGCGGGGTAGATGTGGCGATTGTGGCCACCTCGGCCAAGACCGCTCAGGAACAGGCGCTAAAAATCATTGGCAGAAAGGGAAGAGTCAGCTTCTTTGCCGGACTGCCTAAGGATGATTCAATAATCAACTTTGATAGCAATCTGCTTCATTATCAAGAGATTTCCCTTTTTGGCTCCTTTGCTTCCTATCGAGAGGAATATGAGGAGGCACTTGAGCTTATTGGTTCCCGGAGAATAGTGGCAAAAAAAATCATTACCCACCTGCTTCCTCTGGAAAAATTAGAAGAAGGAATAAAAATAATTAAAGAGGGAAGAGCGTTAAAGGTCGTTATAAAATGTAGTGAGGAGGAAAATGAGATTAAAGGATAAGGTAGCTATCATAACCGGTGCGGGTAGGGGAATCGGAAGGGGGATTGCGCTTCGTTTCGCCCGGGAGGGTTGCAATATAATAGTTGCTGATCTAAATTTCAGAAATGCTTTCAATGTGGCTAAAGAGGTGAAAGCTTCAGGAAGAGAGGCTCTGGCAATAAAGGTCAATGTGGCTGTAGCCGCCCAGGTAAAGAAGGTGGTCGATAAAACCATTGAGAAATTTCATCGGATTGATATCTTAGTGAATAATGCGGGCATTACCATTCCTGCCCCAATAGAGAAACTTAGCGAGGAAATCTGGGATAGAACAATCGATATAAATTTAAAGGGGACCTATCTCTGCTCTCGGGAAGTGGCAAAATATATGATTAAAAAGAAAAGCGGTAAAATCATTAATCTCAGTTCCAAATCCGGTAAAGTCGGAGGACTTTGGCTCTCGGCATACTGTGCTTCTAAGTTTGGGGTAATTGGTTTTACCCAGAGTTTAGCGCTTGATCTTGCTTCCTACAAAATCAATGTAAATGCTGTATGTCCTGGAATAATCTTTACTCCCCAGTGGGAAAAATTAGACCTTGCCTATGCCAAGAAACTGAAAATTCCGGCAGGAAGGGTGAGGGACTACTATGTGAAGAAAATTCCTCTTGGCCGGGAGGCTACGGTTGAGGATGTGGCCAATATTGTTCTATTTTTAGCCAGCAAGGAATCGGATTATATGACCGGCCAGGCAATCAATGTCACCGGCGGCCAGGAGATGAGGTAACCACAGATGACATCTGCGGTTTTACCTACTCCAGATTGGCATGGTATTTACCGAGACTTGCATTCGAGAGTTTCTTCTTTTTCTGCACAAGCATTGCTACTGTATCGCAAAAGAGCAAAAGACTCTGTTCAAAGAGATTTCCCAGTGGCTGGAAGGATTTTGCCTCTTTAGAAGAACCCAATTTTGTCGGGGCGGGAATATAGATTATAATATCGGCAATTCTTGCTATTCTTGAGCCCTTGCGCGCGGTAATCAAAGCAACAGAGGTGCCGATTCTCTTAGCGACTTTTGCCAATCCAAAAGGAAAAATACTCTCTCCAGAACCAGAGGCAACAATGAGGAGGTCCTTCTTTGTCGCCGGTGGCTCAATTATCTCTCCTACCACATGCACATCGATATTCAAATGGTTTAATCTTTTGGCAAAGGCCTGTATCATCAGCATACTTCTGCCCGCCCCTGCTACAAAGACCTTCTCGGCGGAAAGAAGCACCTCTGCCAACCTTTTTACCTCCTCCTTTTTTACCCTGGAAAGAGTATTTTCAATCTCTCCGATAACCTTATCCTTAATCTCAAAGAAATCCATCTATTTCTCTTCTTCCTTCTTGTCCTCATCTACCTCTTTGTACTCGGCGTCGACCACATCCTCCTTCTTGCCAGTTCCCTTTGGCTTCTCTTTTTCTTCTTTCTTCTTTCCTTGTGCCTGAGCCTGCTGTTGGGCCTGTTGTTTCTTTTGTGCCTCTTGATAAAGGACCTCGGCCAACTTATGGGAGGCGGTAGAGAGCTCATCCATACTCTTTTTAATCTTTTCCTTATCCTTGCTCTCTAAATCCTTCTTCAGTTGAGAAATCTTCTCCTGGATATTCTTTTTATCGGTATCGGAGATTTTATTACCATAATCTTTCAGGCTCTTTTCTGTGGTATAAATCAGAGTATCGGCCTGGTTGCGGAGTTCCACCTCCTCTTTCCTCTTCTTGTCCTCCTCACTGAATTTCTCGGCCTCCTTAACCATCTTATCAATTTCCTCCTTGGGGAGTTTTGTCGAGGCGGTAATCTTGATCGATTGCTCCTTTCCCGTGCCTAAATCCTTGGCCGAGACATTAAGAATGCCATTGGCATCAATATCAAAGCTTACCTCAATCTGGGGGATACCACGGGGGGCGGGAGGAATTCCGGTAAGTTGGAATCTGCCTAAAGTTGTATTGTCTGCCGCCATTGGGCGCTCTCCCTGGAGGACATTGATATCAACCGATGGTTGATTATCGGCGGCGGTAGTGAAGATCTGGCTTTTTTTGGTAGGAATGGTGGTATTACGTTCAATCAAGGGGGTTCTCACAGCACCGAGTGTTTCAATGCCTAAGGTTAGAGGAGTGACATCCAGGAGAAGGATTTCCTTTCCCTTTAGTTCTCCGGATAGAATTGCAGCCTGGATGGCCGCACCCATTGCCACGCATTCCATCGGGTCAACTCCCCTTTCCACCTTTTTACCCACATAATTTTCCATAAAACTCTGGACAGAGGGCATTCTCGTGGGACCACCAACCAAAATAATCTTATCAATATCCTTTGGTTCCAACTTGGCATCAGAGACCACCTGATCGATGGGAACTCTGCATCTTTCTATTACCGGCTCAACCAGTTCCTCCAATTTTGCCCTTCTTAAGGTCAGCGTAAGATGTTTTGGTCCGGTCTTATCGGCGGTGATAAAAGGTAAATTAATATCGGTTGTAAGGGTGGAGGAGAGCTCAATCTTTGCCTTTTCTGCGGCTTCTCTGACCCTCTGCATCGCCATCTTGTCATTTTTAAGTTTGATCCCGGTTTCCTTTTCAAATTCAGCGCAGATATAGTCGATGAGGTTGTTATCCATATCTGTGCCACCTAATTGGGTGTCGCCCGAGGTTGACTTTACCTCAAAAACACCTCCACCAAGCATCTCCATCACCGTAACATCCAGTGTTCCTCCCCCGAAGTCAAAGACAAGAATCTTTAGTTCCTTATCCAGTTTATCCAGACCATAGGCAAAGGAAGCGGCGGTTGGCTCATTAATCAACCGCAGTACTTCTAACCCCGCAATTGCTCCGGCGTCCTTGGTTGCCTGCCGCTGATTGTCATTAAAGTAAGCGGGAACGGTGATAACCGCCTTCTTTATTGAGGTGCCTAAAAAGGATCCACTGTCCACTTTTATCTTTTGCAGGATATAGGCCGAGATCTGCTGGGGAGTATATTCCTTTCCAAAGGCCTTATACTTATGCTCGGTGCCCATCTTGCGCTTGGCGGCCATAATTGTGCCTTCCGGGTTAGCCACCGCCTGCCTTCTGGCCGGCTCCCCCACCAACCTTTGACCATCCTCAGTAAAGGCAACATAGGAAGGAAATGCTTTCCCTCCAAGGCTGGTTCCTTCGGCACTGGGAATGATCGTCGGTTTTCCTGCCTCCATTATGGCGGCAGCGGAATTACTTGTCCCTAAATCAATTCCAATAACTTTCTCTAACGTCATACTGTCTCCTCCTCTTTTTAACCACGAATTAACACGAATAAAAGGAATATGCGGGAAAGGTCTCCTGACCTTGATATTATATCGACATCAGGAGATGTCTCCTACAAGAGGGTTTACAATATTTGGTTAATTTGTGGTTACAATTAATTGGTTTTTTCTACTCTGTGACTGAATATTATACCCGAAATTTATTTTTTGTCAACCTTTTTCAGGCGAGGTAATAAGGATTAGAAGGCTGCTTGCTTTAAGCGTAACCACGACCATGCAGGTCCCGAACAGCCCCAGAACGGACAAAAGCACCACACCCCCCAGAATTCCCCCGATCCAGCCGCCGAGGAGATCAGAGGCATAGAGAGTTCCGGCGGTGCCACTAAGGGTGGACCTACCCTCCCCTCTCCTATAATCCGGGGGATGCACTCCCTCAAGGGGGGAGGAAGAAAAAGGCTTAGACCCTCCCCCTTGATGGGGGAGTGAGGGGTGGGGGTGTAGCTGTAGCTTATTGGCTAAAGGAAACTCCGCCCCCACCAAGAGCCCGGAAATAAAGGAAAGAATGAGAAAAACTATTAAGTAGGGGCTGAATTTAAGGAAAATGAGAGGAAGGATACCGGAGAAAAGAATTATGGCGAGTTCCAACCGGATAAAGGAGATAAAATCCCTTTCAATCCGTTCTAAAAAAGAGGTCATCCGCAAACTTCCGACGGCTACCCCAACCATAAAGGCGGTGATTAAAAGTCCTATCCAATGGTAAACGTACCCATAGAGTATCTGGAAAGCAAAGATTAGACCCAGATCAAAAATCATTCCCGCAAAACCGGTGGTGGCAATACATAAGGGAATGCTCATTCTAACCAATTTTTTGAACCTGATGCGCAGCAATAAAAATAGCAAGGTAGATAGAGAAAGTAGGTAAATAAATAGAGAGAGGTTTACCCTTTCCAACCGTCTAAACAGCCCCCGGAGATAGGGGGAAAAGAGCGCATTCCAATAGGAGATGCTGTAGAATACTCCCAGAGGCTGAAAATCCCGATTGAGTCTTTCTGAACTACCTTTAAGAGACTTTAAAAACCAATCCCGCCACCGCGGATGCAACCGATACTCGATATGGCCTGAGGTCAGGAGGCTCAACTTAAGAGCCCTCTTCTTTAACCTTAAGTTCAGAAGGGCGGGGTTGATTAAGGAAACTCCCGGGAAGGTAGATGCCAAATAGAGATTGGTAGAGTCTCCCGGAATTACCCGGACATAGGGGTAGGTACTTTTGAGGGTACTGAGAATACAGCCGTTAAGGTTCTTTAACTCTTCACTTAAATAGGCAAGGGAACCGGGCAAACCGATTACCAGGATACCTTTCTTCTTTAACCTCTCTTTAACCAGGGAGAAGAACTCCTGGGTAAAGAACCGGTTTACCTGTAAGTCGGAAGGCTCCGAGAGACCAACTAAGAGCAAATCATATTTATGAGAGGTCTTTTTGACAAAGAGCCGGCCATCGATATATTTAATCTTTACCTTAGGGTTACTTAATTCGGCCTGGGTAAGGGGAGTAGGAAACCCCTCAACTACCTTCAGCAATAAGGGATCCAACTCCACATAGTCAACTCTATCCACCGGATGTTTCAATATTTCGTTAATTACTCCTCCCGCCCCACCACCGATGACAAGGACCTCTTTTGGCTGAGGATGGGAAAGCAGGGGTAGATGGACAAACTCCTCGGCAAAGGTTATATCAGGGACCGGTGTGGTAATGATGGGAATCCCATCGGAGAAGAAGGTGTATTGTTCCGCCCTCCTGGTAACGGCCACATTGCCGTAGATGGAGTTCTGGTAATGAAGTAATTCTTGTCCCCTCCACTGCCGCCTTAATGAAAGCCGGTGAATGGTCTCGGCGGCGGGGCTAAAGAGAAGAGAGGCAGAAAGAAGCAATAAGAGGATGCTCAAGACACTCAAGAGATTAGTGGCTACCTGTCTTTTTCGCCAGAGAGGGATGAGCAGGAACAGACAGGGAATAAGACTCAAAAGAGCTACCGCCAATGCTATCTGGAGAGAATGAAAATAGGGGATAAGAAGGTAGGTAAAGGCAACTCCGCCGGCAATCGTACCCAAGGTTTCGTAGATATAGACCTTACCAATAGAAGAGGCATCCTCACCGGAGCCACCTGCCTGCCGGACAGACAGGGATTTCCCTCTGGCGGAAGAAAGGGAGGAATAGAGCTTGCAGGCAAAGGTAAACAATGCCCCATGGGGAAGACTTACCGGCAGAAGCACAAGAAAGGAGCCATAGAGAATAGGCCATAGCCCTAAACCTTCGCCCAGCGTAACCCCCATTAACTCTTTTAAGATCCGGGTTAAATAAATGGCGATGGGTAGGGAGAGGGAAAAGATGAGCTGGAGAGTTACAAATGCCTCAACCTTCTTTTTGAGACGTTCAATCCTTTTCCCTAAGAAGAAACAGCCGAAAGCCTCCAAGATAAGCCAGTTGGCTAAGATAATTCCTATGGACAATTCGTTACCGTAAAAGGTTACTAACAATTCTCTTAAAAGAAGTATCTGGGCAACGATACCGCCAAAGCCGGTCACCCCAATAGCAACAATAAGAGGTTTTCTCAAAACATTCATTGCTAATAATTTAGATTTTCTCTATAAATTACACCCCCACCTATCTCATCTCCTCCCCCCTTGAGGGGGAGACCCCACCCAAATCCCTCCCCCACGAGTGGGGAGGGAAAAAGGGAGGGGGCAGTTTATTGAAATTCCATACAATAAATTATGAAACTATGTATCGTTTCTCAGCAAATTCTGGGTGTGGCTGCAGAGGTCAGGATCCTTCATCGCAGCAGTCCCAATTGCTACAGCGTCAGCCCCAGCTTCCAGAACCCTCCGTGCTCCATTGATCTCTTTAACACCGCCACCTCCTATTAAAAACCGACATCTACCAGCCAGTTCCTTTAGCATTTGAAGTCCTTTGGAC
>DAOWFY010000106.1 GCA_030637775.1 bacterium
AAAGACTGTTTTGTGCATCACAGCTCTATTAAAGGAGAAGGCTTCAAGACCTTACAGGAAGGTGATGAGGTAGAGTTTGAGATTACTGAAGGCGAAAAAGGACCCCAGGCTTCTAATGTTGTGAAGATTTAGGGTTTCTGAACGTCGGGCGCATAGCTCAGCCTGGTTAGAGCACTGTCCTGATAAGGCAGGGGTCGGTGGTTCGAGTCCACCTGCGCCCATTCGGAATTGTGACCATAAGATGGATGATACCAATAGTGACGCTACATATAGGAACTAAAGGGGATATTCCTCCAGGTATTTGGGGACGATTACCTCACTTTTCAGGCTCTTCCTTAAAGTGGAAGCGAAGTCTGCGGCCACTTCTTTCTCGCCGTGGATAATGAATGTTTTTTCTGGTGGTTTCTTGAAACCCGAAGCCCATCTTAAAAGCTCATCTCGATCAGCGTGCGCAGAGATACCATTTATTTTCTCAATCCTTGCCCGCACCGGATATATCTGCCCAAGAATTCTCACCCTTTCAGGTCTCTCAAGAATTTCTCTCCCCAGGGTTCCCTTTGCTTGATAACCCACAAAGAGGATTGTGCTCTCTGGTCGCGTGATATTGTGTACCAGATGGTGTTTTATTCTTCCTCCGGTGCACATCCCTGAGCCAGCCATGATAATTGAAGTCCCCTTGATGTAATTTATTGCCTTTGATTCTGCAACTGACCTTGTTGTCTTGAGCAACGGGAACTCAAATGGAGAATCCCCTCTTCCCATGAGCGCTTTTGCTTCTTTATCAAAATAGTCAGAGTATTCCTTAAAAACTTCGGTAACGTTTATTGCCATTGGACTATTTACAAAAACAATAAGGTGGGGAATCTTATCCTCTCTTAATAATTTGCTGATATAGAAAAGAAGTTCCTGCGCTCTCTCGATAGCAAAGGTGGGGATAACGACATTTCCTCCTGCCTCTTTCGTCTCTACGATCACCCGCTGAAGTTTTTCTACAGGAACCTCTTTTTCTTCATGGAGTCTGTTTCCGTAGGTAGATTCCATGAAAACATAGTCTGCTTTCGCAAAAACTGTCGGATCGCACAGGATAGGTCTGTTCCATCTCCCGATGTCTCCAGAAAAAATGCATCTTTTCTCCTTTCCGTCCTCAGCTATCTTCAACTCAATCATTGCCGCACCCAGGATGTGCCCCGCGTCGTAAAAAGTTGCTTTTATATCGGAAGAAATCTGAATTTGTTTCTGATACGGGACATTCTCAAAATAGGAAAACGCATTTTTTGCATCGTCAATCGTATATAGCGGAACTTCTGGGTAGGCTCCCTTTCTTCCTTCACGCCTGTGCCTTTTCCTTTTGAATTTTGCATCCTCTTCCTGTATTTTTGCGGAATCCAGAAGGGAAATTTGAGCAATTCCTGTCGTTGGAGGAGTGCAGAAAATTTTACCCTTGAAACCTTTCCGGGCCAACCTGGGCAAATATCCGCAATGGTCAAGGTGAGCGTGGGTTAAAATCACATTATCAATACCCGCAGGCTCCACAGGAAAGGCTTCCCAGTTGCGGGTGCGGAACTCTCTTTCTTGATACAAACCGCAATCTATCAGAATCCGTGATTTACCACTCTCCACAAGGAATCTTGAGCCGGTGACATTTTCTGCGGCTCCAAGAAATGTAATTTTCATTATTCTGACTAAAATAAACCGGAACTACCCCAGCCTTTCCTTCCCCGGGAAGTTGATGAAAGTCTCTTTTTTTCGACAACCTTTACCTTTCTGGTAGGTAGGATCAAAAGTTGGGCGATGCGGGAACCTTTCTTTGTGCGAAAGGTCTCCCTTCCTAAGTTGATGAGAAGGATCCCTATTTCTCCCCGGTAATCTTCATCGATCACACCGGCAAGAACATGCAACCCCTTTCTTGCTAAACCACTGCGATCCTTGATAAGACCAACAGAACCTTTGGGAAGGGCAAAAGAAAAACCGGTAGGAATAAGAAATTTTTTCTCTGGTTCGATAACGATATCTACAGATGTTCTTAAATCAAGTCCATTTCCGTTCTGGCAGGCGGGAAGAGGTAAATCAGACTTTTTAATTCGTTTAATTGAGAGAATCTCATCGTTTTTCTGCATCTGTCAATGCTCGTTTCCTGCTTAAACTGATCTTGCCATCTTTGATTTCCTTCACTTTAACCTTTACCTCATCTCCAACTTTAAGTATATCTTCAACTTTACCTACATATTTATTGTCAAGTTCCGAAACATGAACAAGGCCCTCTTGACCAGGAAGAATTTCAACAAAGGCACCAAAGGGCATAATCTTGGTTACCCTGCCTGAGTAAAGGTTGCCTACAACCGCCTCTTCCACCAAGGATTTAATAATCTTCAAGGCGCTGTTTCCTGCCTCCTGGTCGGTAGAAGCGATTTTTACTTCCCCATCATCATCAACATCAATCTTAGCCCCGGTTTCATTGATGATTTTTCTGATGGTTTTCCCCCCGGGACCGATAAGTAATCCAATTTTATCCTTTGGTATCTGTAAGCTGGTAATCTTGGGGGCATAAGGGGAAAGAGATTCTTTTGGCTCCGAGATGGTTTCGGCCATTTTCTCCAGAATTGTAATTCTAGCCTCTTTATTCTGCAGAAAAAGTTCCTGCAAAATCTCCCCGGTGATTAAAGCGGATTTCACATCCATCTGAATGGCCGTAACACCTTTGGCTGTCCCGGCAATTTTCAAGTCAAGGTCGCCAAAATGGTCTTCTTCTCCGGCAATATCGGTAAGAAGCAACTTCTTCTTCCCCTCCTGAATAAGCCCCACTGTTATCCCTGCCACAGCAGATTTAATCGGAACACCGGCATCCATCAAGGCTAAAGAACCTCCGCAGACCGTGGCCATCGAAGAGGAACCATTGGAAGAAAGGATATCACTTACCACGCGAATTGTATAAGGAAACTTTTCCTCTGAAGGTATAACAGCAGAAAGGGCTCGTTCCGCCAAAACCCCATGGCCAATATCTCTCCGGCTTGGACCACGGCTGGGGCGAATCTCCCCTACGGAGAAAGGAGGAAAATTGTAGTGAACCATAAATCGCTTTGAGGACTCCTCCAAGAGAGTATCAATAATCTGCTCATCGCTTGTTGTCCCTAAGGTCACAAGAACAAGGGCTTGCGTTTCGCCTCGCGTGAAAAGGGCCGAACCATGTGTCCGGGGTAAAAGCCCTGCCTCACAGGAAATCTCCCGTAAATCTTTGGCTTTTCTGCCATCCAGCCTTTTCCCTGTATCTAAAATTAGTTTCCGGATAGTTTCTTTTTTAATCTCTTCATAAAAGTTATTTATTATCTCTTCACTATTTTCTGTCTCTGGAGAAGTAAACTTCTCCAGAGTCTCCGAAGAGAGATTCTTCCAGAAATTATCCCTTTTACTTTTCTCCGGGAAGTTATAAGCGTCCTTTACTCTGGGAGAAAGATATTCCTGCATCTTCCTCCATAACTCCGGAGAACTCTCCTGGTAGGAAAATATCTTTTTCTCCTTCTTGCCTTCCCATTCTTTCTGGGCATTAATAAGCAATTTGATCGGTTTCTGAGCAAGGTCGATTGCCTCCAAGATTAAATCCTCAGGCAAAAAAGAACTCCTCCCCTCAAGCATAACCACTGAGGTCCCGGTTCCCGCCACAACAAGATTAAGTTTGCTCTCCTCCAACTGAGAGAAGGTTGGGCTAATGAGGAGTTTTTCATCCATATAGCCTACTCTTACCGCTCCCACCGGACCAAAAAATGGAATATCGGAAAGAGATAAAGCAACCGAGGCACCAATAAGAGCAAGAATGTCCGGGTCATTCTCAGTATCCGCAGAAAAGACAAGGGAGGTAACCTGAACTTCATTTTTATAATTCGGAGGAAAAAGAGGTCTAATGCTTCGATCAATAAGGCGGCTGGTAAGAACCTCCTTCTCGGTGGGTCGGCCCTCCCGTTTAAAGAACCCCCCGGGAAATTTACCTGCAGCAGAGGTATGCTCCCGATAGTCTACGGTCAACGGAAAAAATGTTGCCCCTTCCTTTGCTTTCTCAGAAGCCACTACCGAGACAAAAACAACAGTGTCTCCACAACGAACCGTTACTGCGCTGTCAGCCTGTTTAGCCATCCGGCCGGCCTCAATGCTCAGGGGCTTCCCACCAATCTCAATCTCTTTCTTCATCTTCTCAGTTTTAGCTTCGCGATGAGCTTCTCATATCTTGCAGGATCCTCTCTCTTCAGATAATTAAGCAGTTTTCGGCGTCTTCCAATGAGAATAAGCAATCCCCGTCGGGAGCCATAATCCTTTTTCTGTCTCTGAAAGTGTTTGGTCAATTCCTCAATCCTTTTAGTGAAAAGGGCAATTTGGACCTCGGGAGAACCTGTATCCTTCTCATGGTGAGAAAGCTCTGAAATTATCTTATTTTTTGTTTTCTTCTCTAAAGCCATGTTTTTTATTATATCATATTAACTTTTTTTAATCAATCTCAATGCCTTCTGGCCAATATCTCTCCGGAAGTAGCAACCTTCAAAACCGATTTTTTTAACCGCCTCATAGGTATTCTTGATTGCTTCCTTAACCGTTTTCGCCAACCCCGTAACTCCTAATACCCTGCCCCCATTGGTAAGTAATCTTCCTTTTTCTTTCTTCGTACCCGCATGGAAGATAAAGACATCCTTTATCTTTTCTACCTCTCTTAAACCAAAAATGGCTTTGCCCTTTTCATACTTACCTGGGTAACCGGCCGAGACTAAAACAACGCAGAGAGCCGCCCGAGAATCCCAGCTTGCTTTTATCTTATTTAAATTCCCGCTAATCACTGCCTCCATTATCTCCACTAAATCATTCTTAAGCAAGGGTAGAATCACCTGGGTTTCAGGATCTCCAAAGCGAACATTGAACTCTAAAACCTTTGGCCCTTCCTCAGTAATCATAATTCCAATATAAAGTACTCCCTGATAGAGAATGCTCTTTCTTCTTAAAGCCAAAATTACTGGTTTGGCAATTCGGTTAATTACCTCCGAGAAGAGTTTCTCGGTCACGATAGGTGTCGGGGCAACCGCCCCCATCCCGCCAGTATTTGGGCCCCTATCTCCTTCGCCAATCTGCTTATGATCCTGAGAGGCAAGCATCGGCAGAATATCTTTGCCATCGGTAAAGAGAATAATTGAGGCCTCCTCGCCCTTTAGACATTGTTCCACCACTACTCTCTTCCCCGCCTCCCCGAATATCCTTTCTGCAAAGATTTTATCGAGGGCTTCTTCTGCTTCCCTTCGATTGTGGCAGATAAAAACACCTTTCCCCGCGGCCAATCCATCAATCTTAATTACTCCGGGAAATCCTTTTTTCTCTAAATAAAAAAGTGCTTCTCGGGAATTGGTAAAGACAGAGAATTCTGCGGTAGGGATAGCAAACTCTCTCATCAGTTCCTTAGCAAAGACTTTGGAGGATTCTAATTTGGCGGCTTGTCTTCCGGGAGCAAAGATACATAAGCCCTGCTTGCGGAAGAGATCTCCAATGCCTTTGGCCAAAGGAGCTTCCGGCCCAACAACCGTCAAATCAATTCTTTGGCTTTTAGCAAAAGAGGCTAAAGCCCTGATGTCTGTGGGAGAAATATCCTGACATTTTGCTACTTTAGAGATTCCACCATTGCCGGCAGCAGCATAGATCCTCTTTACCCTCGGACTCTGAGCCAATTTCCAAATGATGGTATGCTCCCGACCGCCATCACCAATAACCAAGCACTTCATAAGTATACCCGGAGCACTTTCTCGACGGCACGCTCGCAGTAATGCTCGCTATGGACTCCTCCTCTGTCTGGGCATTCATACGGGGTCTAATGCCATCTACGAAAGTCTCCTCGTATTGTGGTTTACACACCAAGGCGAGTCAAGCCCCTCTGTATCTCCCCAGAGGGGAGAACACTGAAGACTACAGTAAAGCAATCATAAGTAATTCCAGGAGATGACTGGGGTCTGTAAGCGAGTTGGCGGTTATGCCGCAGGCACGATAGTGCCGAGGAATAAGAAAGCCCAAGCGAACAAACTTTAGTCATCTCTTTCCGAGCCTATTCATAATAGAGACCTTAGAGAGAGAAAGAAAATGGAGGCAATCCCATTATTAAAGAGGTGGAGACTAATGGAAGGAATAAGGGAACCGGTTCTTTCATAGAGATAGGCTAAAACAATACCTAGGACGAATATCGCAAGAAAAGCATAGAGACTGCGATGGACAAAAGCAAAGAGGAGACTGCTGAAAAGGATTCCTCTTTTTACTCCAAACCTTCTCCTCAGAGAAGAGTAAGCAAAACCCCGAAAGAGGAATTCCTCAAAGATCGGAGCAAAAATCACTGCCGCGAGGACAGAAAAACAGAGAAGAAATGGAGATCTCGCCTTTAGCAAAAAGATAGCAAATGTTCTCTCTGCCGGAGGATAACCGGTAACCTTAATGAGTAACCCTATCAGAAGTCCGATAAAAAACAAAATTGGCAGAAGATGAAGGTAACTACGGATACCCAGGGTCACCTTCTCAACTTTCCTCTTTCCCACAGAAAGCAGAACAGCAAGGTGACCTTTGTTTCTGTTACGCCTTTTAATCAGAAAGCCGAAGATGAAAAGAACAACAGCGACCTCTCCCAAAATTGTATTGAAGAGAGTAAGAAAGAGGAAGGAGTCAAAGGAAGTGAAAAAAGAAGGCGGAAGAAACATCTCTAAAAAGAAAAGGAGGCAAAGGAAAAAATAGAAAAAGAGCCCGGCGCGAAATAGGTCAGAAATCTCCCAATTGACTTGAGGAAAGAGAGAGTTCGCTAATGGAAATCTTTTTCGCTTCAGAAAGAAAAGATTAAGAAAAAGCCCGATGAGAAAAGCCATAAGAATAAAAAGGAGGAAGAAATTGAAAAAATAGAGTCGGAAGGTCTTGCCCTCGCTTATCTTCTCCTTCAAAATCTTCTCCTTAACTGTTGTTCCCAAAGAGACAGTTTCCTTTTCCCCCGGAGAAAGAAATTGCGCCCTTTTGATAAGTGTGCCTCTCCCCCCAAAAGATGTGGTGAAAAGAAGAATAAACAAGAGCATTCCGATGTAAATCCTCTCCTTCTTAAAGAAATTAAACATCATTCTTCTTTTGTAATAAAGAAATCTGTTTTTTCTGGCAATTGTGGAGTGAAAAGAATCGCTTTCGCTCTACTCTTAAAATTGCCTATTCTTACCTTGTAAATCCAGGGCTTATCCTTAATTTTTTTGAGGAGATAAGCATCGTATCCTTTCTTCTGGAAATCCCTCGCCACATTCCTCGCTCTGGTCAAATTAACAAAGGCACCGATCTGAATGGAAAAAGGGCCCTCTTTCTGGAAAATAATTCTATTCGATTTTGCCGCTTCAAAACTTAAAGGATAGGAGGTCCGCACCCTCTTAAAGTATTTCAGCGCTTCTTTTTCCTCTCCATCCCGTCCACCGGACGGGAGCCCTCCCTTTTTTAAATAGGTCATTCCCAATTTAAAGAGGGCAAGATGGAGAAGAGAACTTTCCGGATGTTCCTTCGTCAACTGCTGATAGGCTTTTATTGCCTCGGCAAAATTTCCTCCCAGGTAAAGGGCTTCTCCTCTGGCAAATTGCGCATCATCAAAGAGAGCACTTTTGGTATAAGAGAAGACCTTTTTCAATTCTTCCTCTGCCTTTTCATACTTACCAAGTTTTAAATAACAAATCCCGATGCGATATTGCACAAGGTCATTTCTTTCAGAAAGTTTTTCATAATTTTCCAGGGCGCGGAGATATTCGCCTTTCAAAAAGGAGACGTTGGGATCGGCCTCTTCTGCCATCGCCGGGAGGTAAAAGAAAAGAGGAAATATTGAGAGAGCAATTATTATAATTTTCTTCATCTTCACCAAGGTGAGGAAGTTCCCTGAAGCGTGCCTTGTTAGCGACGAACGGGCACGGTGTCCTCGAAGAGGACGAGTGAGGAGCAACGAGAGTGCAGTCAGCCTCGCTGGGGCTGACAAACGTGCCGCTGAAGGAAACTACCGAGCCTCCTCATTTGGTTCTTGCCGCCAATTCCTTTTCTAAAACGGCAACTACTGGATTGGCAATCTCCTTGTCCGAAGGTTTAATCTTATCCTGCAATTGGCGTGCCTTTTGAGAGAGATTCACAGTAATATGGTAAAGGTTTTCCTCCTTATCGATCCTATCCAGTAACTTTCCAATTTCCATAAAGTTTCAGATTTTATCCTGAACTCTCTATTTTACTACTTTTAAAACCGATTGACAAGTAAGGGGATAACAAACTATAATTAAAAAAGATGAAAATGGTCTTAATTTTTATTATCCTCCTTGTCAATACAAACCTCTTTGCCGAAAAATTAAGCTTAAAAGAGTCCTTAGAGATTGCCCTCGAGAACAACCCAGGGATTCATCGGGCAAAAGAAAAGATTGCAGAGGCAAGAGCAAAGAAAAGAGAAACCTTTACCTCTTTCTTACCTAAATTGGGCAGTGCTTCAACATTTACTGAGCTTAGCGAAGAAACTGAATTTTATGGGATGACGATTACCGGCAAGGAACTGTATGACCTTAATCTGTATCTCACACAGCCTTTGTTTACCGGAGGGGAATTAACCGCCCTCTATCGCCAGGCAAAAGAGGCGGTAGCAGCAGCGAAAGCAAATTACAAAAAAGTAGAGATTGACCTTATCTTTAAGGTAGAAAAGGCTTATTATAATGTTTTAAAAGCAGAAAAGATTTGCGCCGTGGGTAAAGAAGCGGTAGAGCAACTTCTTGCCCATTTGAAAGTAGCAGAGAATTTCTACAGAGCAGGAATGGTGCCCAAGATGGATCTGTTAAAAGCGCAGGTGCAATTAGCCGATACCGAACAGAAGTTGGTAGAGGCGAAAAATAGATTGGAGTTAGCAAGAATTTCCTTCAATAACCTTTTGAACAGAGATTTATCCGCTCCGGTAGAGCTGGTCGATATCTCGAGTTACACCCCCACCTATCTCCGGGGGGCTCACTCCCCTGGAGGGAGTGCATCCCCCGGATTAAGGAGAGGGGGATTAGAGGACTCTATTGAAAAAGCGTTTAGTCTGCGGCCAGAGTTAAGGGCGCAAGAGATAAATTTAAAAATAGCAAAAGAAGACCTGCGCATTGCCAAGAGTGAATACCTACCCACTATCTCACTGATCACTAATTATGATCACGAGAAAGGCTCTGAAATTCCTATCGATAAATGGCACAATAGTTGGAATGCTGTAATTGCCTTCGAACTGAATATCTGGAACTGGGGAAGAACTAAGGAAAAGGTGAAGCAGGCAAAAAGCGTAATTAACCAGAGTCAAGACTCTTTATTTCTCCTTAAGAATAGGATTGAATCAGAAATAAGAAATGCTTTTCTAAATTTACAGAGCGCAGAAAAGAGAATTCTTGTTACCGAGAAGGCTGTGGACCAGAGCAAAGAGGGTCTGCGGATGACAGGGTTGAGGTTCAAGGAGGGAATGGCAACAAGCACCGATGTTCTGGATGCGACAACTCTGCGGAGTCAAGCAGAAACCAATTACTATCAAGCCCTGTATGACTGCTACCTCGCAGAAGCAGCACTAAAGAGGGCGATGGGGGAAAAATGAAAAAACCTAAGATTATCATAACCCTGATTTTTATCGTTGTGATTGTATTCATTTTTGTTCGGATTAAAGGGGTAAAAAGCAGAAAACCTGTCCCGAGCATCTCGGAAATTCAGAAAGCAGAAGGGATACCCGTAAAAACACTAAAAGCGGCCAGGGGGAGGCTTCAACCAACAATTTCTGAAAGTGGAACCGTTCAAGGCTGGAAGGAGGTTGCCATTATGTCCGATTTGACGGAAAGAATTATTGCAGTAAATGCCGATGTTGGTGACTTGGTTCAGAAGGGACAGCTCCTCATCCAGTTAAAACGGGATGAAATGAAGACTCAGGTAAACCAGGTAGAAGCTGCCTATCAGGCGGTTCTTGATTCAGCCTCAGAAATCAAAGCAAATCTCAAAAATATTAAAAGCAGATACCGACGAATGAAGAAACTTTTCGAGGAGGAAGTAATCACAAAGCAGGAATGGGAAAATGTCCAGACTGAACTGGAAGTTGTAGAGGCGCAGAGACAACGCATTGATAGCCAGACTCAACAGGCAAAGGCAAATCTTGATTACGCCAGATCACAACTTTCAAACAGTTCAATTCATAGTCCAATCGGTGGCTATGTGACTTTCAGACGCTGTGAGCCCGGAGAGTTTGCTACCCGGCCGATGGGTATGGAAAGCGATATCCTGATGAGGATTGTTAATATCGAACGCGTTGACATTGAGACCGAAATATCGGAAGAAAATATTACGCATATTTATCCCGGGCAGAAGGTAGCGGTTAAGGTTGATGCTTTAAGAGGGAAAGAATACGTTGGCAAAGTGACCAAAATTAACAAAGCTGCTGACCCTGACACTCATACTTTTCGCGTAAAGGTAAGACTTAATAATCCAGAAGGGGAATTGAAACCGGGTATGTTTTCTCGTCTGAGTTTTCTGCTAAAGAGTCAGGAAGGTATCATTGTGCCGCGGGAGGCTTTAGTATCCAGAGAAGGGACAGACTATGTATTTATTGCTGAAAACGCCAGGGCAAAACTGCGTCAGGTAGAGATAGGTTTAATTCTTGATTCCAGGGTTCTTATTGCCAAAGGGCTCTCGGAAGGAGAGGACTTTATCATCTCCGGGCAGACAAGCCTTAAAAACGGGGATAAGATTACTGTCAAAGAACTGTAGGGGTCGGATTCATCCGACCCGAAAAGACGGGTTTGATAAATCAAACCCCTACAATTTTGAAATTCCATACAATCAAGTAAAAAATGCTTTTAGTAAATACCGCCATCCGTAGACCGGTTCTGACCACAACGCTGATCCTTATGGTCGCGGTTTTAGGTATGTTTTCCCTCTCCAAACTTCCCGTTGAGCTTTTCCCTCCCGTTGAATTTCCGATTGTGACCATTTCCACTGTTTATCCGGGAGCTGGCTCTAAGGAAATCGAAACATTGGTTTCCAAACCAATTGAAGAGGCAGTGGGAACGGTTAAAGGCATTAAGAACATTGAATCCAGTTCCCAGGATGGAATTTCCCTGGTTATGGCTGAATTTCATATGGGTACCGATGTTGATGTGGCAGCGGCCGACATCCGAGCTCAAATTAACTTGGCTAAATCTGCACTGCCGAAAGATGCAGAAGACCCGGTGGTAATCAAGTTTGATATTGGCGCGATGCCGGTAATGGACCTGACTGTCAGAAGCAAACACCCGCTTGAGGATATTTATTTAGCCTGTGATAAGGTTATAAAGAAAGAGTTGGAAAAAATTCCTGAGGTGGGTTCGGTCAATATTGTTGGCGGTAAAGAAAGAGAAATT
>DAOWFY010000049.1 GCA_030637775.1 bacterium
GTGCCTGCGGCATAACCGCCAGCTCGCTTACAAACCCCAGTCATCTCTTATGATTAGTAGAGGGGGATAAGCATATGACTATAGGTTTGTTGGGTAAAAAAGTTGGGATGAGTCGGTTATTTACTGAGAAGGGTGAGGCTATTGGTGTAACAATGATTAAGGCCGGTCCCTGCTATGTCATCCAGCAGAAAACTATAAGTAAGGATGGATATAATAGCCTTCAAATAGGCTTTGAAGAAAAAAGGGAGAAACTTACAACCCGTCCCCTACTTGGCCATTTTAAAAAGGCAAAGTTACCCCCTTTAAGATTTGTACGGGAATTTCGGGTAGAGGAAGAGGAGTTTAAAAAATTTGTTCCGGGAACTGAAATAAAGGTTGATCTCTTTAAGATCGGAGAGAAGGTAGACATTACGGGCACCACAATTGGGAAGGGATTCCAGGGTGTGGTGAAGCGCTGGGGATTTAAAAGTGGTCCGGCGACCCACGGTTCGATGTCTCATCGTGCCCCTGGCTCTATAGGGCATACTGATGTTGCTCGGGTTTTAAAGGGCACAAAGATGTCCGGTCATATGGGTGCAAGAAAAGAGATCATTTCTCATTTAGAGGTCATCAGAGTTGATGCGGAAAAGAATCTTTTGGTGGTGAAAGGTGCTGTCTCGGGAAGCAAAAATGGTTATCTTATTATCAAAAAGAGTAAATGAAGATTAATATTTATAATATGAAGGGAAAGACAGTGGGAGAGGAAATTGAGCTGGAGGACCAAACTTTAAATAAGGTTCATCTACCTTTAATCCATCAGGAGGTGGTTTCCTATCTTTCTCATCAGAGACTGGGCACTGCTTCCACAAAGACAAAAGCAGAGGTTTCCGGTGGAGGGAGGAAACCCTGGCGTCAGAAAGGAACGGGAAGAGCCAGAGCCGGTTCAATACGATCTCCTCTCTGGAGAGGTGGTGGGGTTACCTTTGGTCCAAAACCACGCAATTACCATCTAACACTACCCAAAAAGATGAAAGGAATAGCAAGGAGGAGCGCTCTTGTGGCCAAGATTAAAGGGGGTAATATCTTGGTTATTGACCAATTAAGAGTGGAAAGACCAAAAACGAAGGAGATGAGGATATTATTAAAGAATCTGAATATAAAGGGGAAGGTTCTTTTTCTCCTTGACCATCCTGATGAGAACTTGGCGAGGAGTTTAAGAAATATTAGGGATGTGAAATTCCTTCTCTGGAAAGATTTGAATGCCTATCAACTTATAAATAGTGACAGGATCATCGTGAGCAAGAAAGGATTTATTTGGCTATGCAAGAATATGAAATTATCAGGTATCCAGTAATCACGGAAAAGAGCACCAGCATCTTTGGACCAGAAAATAAATATTGCTTTGCTGTGGGTAAAAAAGCAAATAAGCAGGAGATAAGAAAAGCAATAGAATCTATTTATAAAGTAACTGTGCTCAAGGTCAATGTCATTAAAATGTCGGGCAAGAAAAGAAAGGTGCGTTACCAGGTAGGCCGAACCCCGGATTGGAAAAAGGCAGTTATTACCTTAAAAGAAGGAGATAAAATTGACTTTGCGTAAGTATAAACCGAAAACACCGGGCACGAGATTTCTTACCCTTCCGGATTTCAAAGAGATTTCGAAGAAATCCCCGGAAAAATCATTGCTTTTACCTCTCAGGAAGAAAGGGGGTCGGAATTTTTCTGGAAGAATCACGATGAGACGCCGGGGTGGAGGGCACAAACGAATGTACCGGGTTATTGATTTTCAGAGAAAAGAAGTTCTCCCGGGTAAGGTTATCAGTATTGAATATGACCCTAACCGCTCGGCAAGAATTGCTCTTGTCCAATACCCTGACGGAAAGAAGCGGTATATCTTAGCACCCTCTGACCTTCTTGTCGGTAATAAAATTGGGAGTAGCAAGGAGGCAGAACTGAAGCCTGGAAATCGGCTTCCTCTTTCATCTGTTCCGGAGGGAACCCCGGTGTATAATATTGAGATAAGACCAGGAGTAGGGGGAAAATTGGTTAGGGCCGCTGGAACGAGTGCCATGATTTTATCCAAGGATGATAAATTTGCTCAGGTAAAACTACCCTCCGGAGAAACGAGATTGATTGACCTCCGTTGCTTGGTCACAATTGGCCAGATTAGTAACCCTGAACATAAATATGTCTCCTTGGGAAAGGCAGGAAGGAAAAGATGGAAAGGGAAAAGGCCAAAGGTAAGGGGTGTAGCGATGAATCCGGTTGATCATCCCTTAGGTGGCGGGGAAGGAAAGAGTTCCGGCGGCAGAAATCCCGTTACTCCCTGGGGAAAACCAACGAAGGGATACAAAACCAGAAAAAGACATAAATATTCCGATAAATATATCTTGAAAAGGAGGTAAAAGGTGGGTCGCTCCTTAAAGAAGGGTCCCTGTGTGGATGAGAAGCTTCTGAAGAAAGTTAAAAGACTAAAAGATATAGGGAAAAGAGAGCCAATCAAAACCTGGGCGCGACGCTCCACCATCCCCCCGGACTTTGTTGGCTGCACCTTTAATGTTCATAATGGGAAGACATTTATTCCTGTTTATATCACGGAGAATATGGTCGGCCATAAATTGGGTGAATTCTCTCCCACAAGAATCTTTCGTCGTCATGGTGCCCATACTGAAAGATCATTAGACAAAACATAAAAAAGAAGATTTATGGAAACAAGGGCAACGCTTCGTTATGGCAAGATTGGTCCCCAGAAGGTGAGGGATATTACCTCTTTAATTATCGGTAAAGAGGCAAAAATTGCTTTAGGGATTCTTGCCAATCTTAAGAAAGGAGGAGCCGCTATCCTCATCAAACTGATTAAATCTGCTCTGGCTAATGCTAAGGCAGGAGAAACAAAAGAGCCTCTTGATTTCTATTTAAAAAGAGTAGTTGTTGATGGAGGACCGGTAGCCAAGAGGTTCCGGGCGGCAGCCATGGGAAGGTCAACGATGATTAAAAAAAGAACATCTCATATTACTGTAATCTTGAAGAATAGAGAAAATGGGTCAGAAGGTTAATCCTACGGGTTTAAGGTTAGGAATAATAGAGGACTGGAGATCAAACTGGTTTGCTAAAAAGAACTACGGTGATTTAATCAAAGAGGATCTTTTAATCAGAGACTTTATTACTAAGAGATTTACCCGCGGAGGAATTACCCGGATTGATATTGAGAAATTAGCCGATAGAGTTAGAATTATTCTCCGTACAGCAAGGCCGGGAATTGTAATTGGAAGAAGGGGCGCAGAAATTGATCGGCTGAGCAATGAATTACATAATCTTCTTAAAAAGCAGGTAACGGTTGATGTCGAGGAGGTAAAAGATCCAAATCTTAATGCTCAGTTTATTGCCGATGCCGTTGTCTATCAGATTGCCAAAAAATCCTCTTATCGTTATGTGATTAAGCGGACGATAGCGGTAGCAATGCAATCAGGAGCAAAAGGAATAAAGATCAGAGTATCCGGTCGATTAGCCGGCACAGAAATATCGAGGTCAGAACAGTACAAGGAAGGCAGAATTCCTCTCCATACCCTAAGGGCAGCGATCGATTATGGTGCGGCGACAGCTCACACAAAATATGGCACCGTAGGAATTAAGGTCTGGGTCTATAAGGGAGAAGTTTTTAAGAAGAAGGGAAGGAAAAATGGTCCTGATGCCCAAAAGGGTGAAATTTCGAAAGTCCCAACGCGGTCGGAGAAAAGGTAAGGCTTCACAGGGAAATACCCTTTCCTTTGGAGAATATGGTCTGATTGCTCTGGGACCATATTGGTTTACCGATCGCCAGATAGAAGCAGCCAGGGTAGCAATAATGCATCATCTCAAGGAGAGTGGAAAATTATGGTTGAGAATTTTTCCCGACAAGTCGGTCACGGCAAAGCCAGCTGAGACCAGAATGGGGAAAGGGAAAGGGGATGTATCCCATTGGGTTGCAGTAGTGAAACCGGGAAGAATTCTTTTTGAGTTAGCCGGAATCTCTGAAGGAGTGGCAAAAGAGGCTTTTCGTTTAGCCGGGCATAAACTGCCCTTTAAAACAAAGTTTATTAAAAGATGAAGAAGGACCAGTTGGAAGAGCTGCGAAAAGCACCGATAGAAGAATTAAAGGAGAAATCCTTTAACCTGCGTAAAGAGCTCTTTACGCTGAGGACAAAGCAGAAATTAGGGCAATTAAAAAATTCCGCTTCTTTGGAACTACTTAGGCGAGATATTGCTAAAGTAGAGACAATTTTATCAGAGCATCAAAAATCAAAAAGAATGAAATGAAAAAGAGGGGAAAAAGGAAGGAAAAAATAGGAAAGGTACTAAGTGATAAGATGGATAAGACCAGGGTTGTCCGGATAGAAAGGATAACAACGCATCCTCTTTATAAAAAGATAGTAAAGAAATACACCAAGGTTAAGGTTCATGATGAAAAAAACAAGAGCAAGATTGGCGATAAGGTAAAGATAGTAGAGACTCGTCCTTTAAGCAAAGAAAAAAATTGGCGGCTGGTTGAAATAATAAAATGATTCAACTTAATACTGTCTTAGAGGTGGCGGATAATACTGGTGCTAAAAAAATCAGATGCTTTGGAATTTTAGGTGGAACTCGAAAACGGTATGCTGCCATCGGAGATATTATTATGGCCTCGGTGAAGGAAGCTATTCCTGATGCAGCAGTGAAGAAGAAGGAAAAGGTTAGGGCAGTAATCGTGAGGACAAAAAGGCCGATTCGGAGAGCAGATGGCTCACTTATCCGATTTGATCACAATAGTGCAGTGATTATTGATGTGGCAAAGAATCCACGCGGAACCAGAGTTTTTGGACCTGTAGCTAAGGAATTGAGGGAAAAGACATTTACCAAAATTGTCTCTCTCGCCCCTGAAGTACTATGAAATTTCATTTAAGAAAAGACGATTTTGTTCTTGTAAGGAAGGGCAAGGATAGGGGAAAGAAGGGAAGAATTTTGGCCGTCTTTCCTGAAGGAGCAACCGCTCTTGTGGAAGGGATAAATTTTGTAAAGAAACATACCAGACCCAAGAAGGTTGATCGGCAGGGAGGTATTTTGCAGAAGGAGATGCCGGTTGCTATCGCCAACCTTGCCTACTTCTGTCTAAAATGCCAGAAAGCCACAAAATTAGGCAGGCGCCATTTAGAGGATAGAACGAAGGTAAGATTTTGCAAGAAATGCGGAGAGATTGTTAAGTAAATATGGCACGACTTCTTGAGTATTATCAAAAAAAGATAATTCCCCAACTAAAGGAGAAATGGGGTATAAAAAATTCTCTTGTTCTTCCTGAGATAGAAAAGATTACGATTAATGTCGGTCTCAATAAAAAGAAGTATAGTACCCCAGAAATGATCCAGGAAGTGGAGAAGGAATTATCGCAGATTACGGGACAGAAACCTGTTCTTACTTTCTCCAAAAGAGCAATTGCCGGGTTTGATCTAAGGAAAGGCGATACTATTGGCTGTATGGTAACTTTGCGCAGGAGGCGAATGTATGAATTTTTGGATCGTTTGGTTAATGTTGCTCTTCCTCGGGTGCGGGACTTCAGGGGTCTTTCTCCAAATTCTTTTGATGGGAGAGGTAATTATACTTTGGGGATAGCTGAGCAATTGATCTTTCCCGAAATTGATTACAACAAGGTGAAGCAAATCTATGGAATGAATATTACCATTACCACGACAGCTGGAGAGAATGGGAAAGCTCGTGAACTCCTGAAACTATTCGGAGTTCCGTTTAAGGAGAAATAAATTTGGCAAAGAAATCATTAATTGAGAAGAGTAAGCGAGAGGTAAAATATAGCAGTCGAAGGTATAATCGCTGCCAGAGATGTGGAAGAGCAAGGGGGTTCTATCGCAAATTCCAATTATGTCGGATTTGCTTTCGGGAGTTAGCCTCAAAAGGTGAAATTCCTGGAGTAAGGAAGGCAAGCTGGTAAAAAGGGATAAAAAATGACGATGACAGATCCGATTGCCGATATGCTTACGAGAATCCGTAACAAAATCAACACTTTTCAAAAGGAAGTAGAAATTCCCTTCTCTAAGATTAAAGAGAAAATTGCCAAAATCCTAAAAGAGCAGGGATATATTAAAGACTATAATCTCCTCTCAAAAAATAAACATAAGTCTCTAAGACTCCAACTCATCTATTTGAAAAATGAGAAGAGCAGAATCTCTACTCTTAAAAGAGCGAGCAGGCCAGGATTAAGGTTCTATGCCAAAAGAGGAAAGATACCAAGAATCGCTGCTCGCAAAGGAATTGTCATTCTTTCCACCTCTTTGGGAGTTATGACCGATAGCGAGGCAAGGGAGAAAGGGGTTGGTGGAGAGGTTCTCTGCTATATCTGGTAAAAGATTGCAAAAATTGATAAAAAGTTTTATTATATAAGAAGGAGAAAATTGATGAAAAAAATAGTTCAGATAATAGGCTTAGTAATTTTAGGAATGATACTTTCCTCTATTCCTTGTATGGCTGGGAATGAAGGATATATTACTGGGGGTTCTTCTGAAGATACAATGGGTCTGCGCCTTGATTTAAACAGAGTCAATACCGGCAGTTATGTTGCTCCCGTCGAAGAGAAGGAGATAACGCCTGTAAAAAAAGAGACTCCAAGGAGGAGGCGATGGTTCCGGAGGAGAAAGAAGGAGGCAAAGAAAGAATTGACTCCTGCAGAAATAGCCAAGAGCACGGCAGAAGCTGCATTAGAGGCAAGCAAAAGAGCAAATGAGACTGTGAAAAAAGCAGAGGCTATTGCTAAGACAGCCATGGAAGTGAGCAAGAAAGCGGAGAAAACGGCAATCGATGCTTTAAATGCTGCCAAGAGGGCAGAAGCAACCGCCAACAAGAGCATTGCGGCAACGAATAGAGTGATTGAGACTGCCAATAAAGCAGTAGCAACGACAAATAAGGCAATTGCCGAGATAAACAGGTTAGCCGAAAAGTTAAAAAGGGAAAGGGAGGAGGAGAAAAGGAAGAAAAAGGTAGAAACTTATCGAGTTAAAAGAGGAGATTCGCTTACCAGGATTGCATTAAAAATTTATAAAGATGCCTCTCTTTGGAAAAAGCTCTTTAATGCTAATCGGGATAAAATCAAGAGGCCTAGTCTTATCCGTCCTGGGCAAGTTCTTAAAGTTCCACGATAAAAAACGAAGGGGGTGAAAGATGAAAAAGATATCATTGTTTATTGGTGTTGTAGTAATCTTAGGAATAGCCATCTCTTCGGCTATTTCTAATGCTGGAAATGAAGGCTACCTCGCTGGTGGTTCTTCCAGAGGTTTGATTGTGCCCGAACTTGATCTTGGCAGAGTCAATACCGGCAGTTTTGCGCAAAAGGAAGAGAAAAGGGTAGCTGTAAGGAGGGTTGTAAGACCGAGAAGAAAGGCACCAGAGGTAAGATTCTCTGCAGCTAATCGTGCGATTGCTACGGCAAATAGAGCAATTGATGCTACTAAAAGAGCATTGGCGGCGGCCAATAGGGCAATTAGCGCAGCAAATAGGTTGGGTGCAAGGATGAGGGGGTTGGAATTGAGGGAAAAACCGTATGTGGTTGTGAATGGCGATTCTCTCTGGAAAATTGCAGAAAGTATCTATGGAGATGCTTCTTTGTGGAAGAGGATCTTTAATGCCAATCGAGACAAAGTTGAAGATCCAGGCCTCATCTATCCCGGCCAGATTCTTAACATTCCGTGAATATTAAGGGGTCAGGTCTCAACATTTGACAATTTAATATATCAACATTCTGTCAAATGTTGAGACCTGACCCCTTCTTGTGTATGAATAAAGAACTTTTATTAGAGAATAATGAGGAGGCTCGCTCCCTCTTCGGGAAGTATGATGAGAATTTGAGACTCCTGGAGGAGAAATTAGGAGTAACCATTACTGCGAGAGGCTGTAAACTCTCTCTCAGCGGAGAAGAGGAGAAGGTAAAAGAGTCCCTCAATCTTTTAGAAAAGGCCTTATCTTTAGTAAGAAAGGGAGAAAGCTTTGATAAGAATCTTCTCTTATTTCCGGACTCAATTGAAATTTCCTCTAAAAGAACCGCTGTTTTTCCGAGATCAAAGGGACAGAGGAATTATCTTAAAGCAATGGAGAGGTATGATCTGGTAATTTCTATCGGACCGGCCGGCACGGGAAAGACATATTTAGCAGTGGCGATGGCCCTTTCCAATTTAAGGCAGGCAAAAGTACAAAGAATCATTTTGACCAGGCCCGCCATTGAGGCCGGGGAGAAATTGGGTTTTCTCCCTGGTGATTTAGAGGAGAAGATTCGTCCCTATCTTCAGCCTCTTTATGACGCCCTTTATGATATGCTCCGAACCGAAGAATTAAAAAGGTTATTTGCAAAAAGAATAATCGAGATAATTCCTCTTGCCTATATGAGAGGCAGAACCCTAAACAACTCTTTTATTATTTTAGATGAAGGACAAAATGCAACGGCCGAACAGATGAAAATGTTTCTTACCAGACTGGGCTTCGATTCAAAGGCGGTCATAACTGGAGATATAACTCAGTCCGATCTTCTTTCAGATACGACGATCGCATTAGTTGAGATACAAACTCTTTTAAAAAAAATTACGGGAATAAAATTCATCTATCTAACTGATAAGGACATTGTCAGACACCCTCTTGTTCGGGAGATTGTCAGGGCCTATGAGAAAAATATACGTTCGGAATCTGACAAAAACAGGGTTTGATTCAGGGTTTCTTAAAAATATTGTAAGAAATATCTGTCAGATCAGAAGGATTGAGCAAAAAGAAATTGGAATAATTCTCCTTGATGATAAAAAAATTCAAAGATACAATCTTAGATATCGAGGTGTAAATAGACCTACGGATGTTCTTGCATTTCCGGTTGATGAAAGAACAGGAGAGCTCTTCATCTCCTTAGAATCGGCAAGAAGACAGGCAGAGATTTATCATCAATCACTTAAAAAAGAGCTCAGCCTCCTTATCATTCATGGACTCCTGCACTTTAATGGTTATAAAGATACGGATAGAAAGAGCAGGTTAGTGATGCGAAAGGAAGAAAAGAACATTTTAAATCTTCTTAGAAAACCATAATGAGAAAATTGCGGCGCTATTTTATTACCGGGCTGGTAGTTCTAATTCCCATTGTAGTGACCATCTGGGTCCTATGGAGACTCTCCATCTTCTTGGAGGGAATATTGGGTGGGCTTTTCCGGAGGTATCTACCCGAGTTTTACTCTCCAGGCTTGGGAGTTATTTCTCTTCTTGTGATTATTATTTTAGTGGGAGCATTGGCAAATAATTTCTTAGGAAAAAGATTATTAAGGTTGTCAGAAGGACTTTTGGCGAAGATTCCTCTTTTTAACAAAATCTATCTTTCAATTAAGGGGATCAGCGATGCGATTTTAAAGAAGAAAAGGGGACCCTTCAGTGGCGTTGCTCTTATAGAATTTCCTCAAGGCATTCAAACCCTTGCCTTTATTACCTCTCCGGCCCAAAAGGAAATTCAAAAGGAAAGTAGTGTAAAATTAGTAAGCCTCTTTATTCCCACAGTGCCTAATCTTACCACCGGCTTCTATTGCTTGATGCCGGAAAAGAATTTAAAGAGATTGGATTTAAGTGTGCAGGAAGCATTAAAGTTGATGTTATCATTGGGATTAACTGGACAAAAAGAGGAAAGCACGGAATAGGTGGCTTTAACAAGAACGAATGCGTTCATTATTCAGAGTAAGAGATTTAGAGAAACAAGCCTTTTCATTATTTACTACACCCTTAACTTTGGGAAAATTAATGCTATTGCCAAGGGAGTCATCGGGACTAAAAAACCCCCCCTTTTTCATCTTTTCCCCTCTTATGTGGAGCTTTTCCTGTATCGAAAGGAGAGCGCTTTGTCCCTTGTCTCAAGTTCAGACCTTCTCGATCCATTTCCAAAATTACATCAGGATCTAAAGAAATTATCTTACAGCCTCTATATTTTAGAATTGCTCAAAGAAACGATAAAGGAAAATGAGAAAAATAGCTCCCTTTTTTGGCTACTGCTTAAAACTTTCAAACTTTTGGAGGAGGCAGAAGAGCCAAATCTAATAGAATTGGTCTTAGTTGCCTTCCAACTGAAATTTTTGAAGGTCCTTGGCTATGGTCCCTTTCTAAATAATTGTGTCTCCTGCCAGGAAAAGATTGAGAAAAATTTACCGAGCCTTAGACTTAGCGCTAAAGCCGGAGGTGTTCTCTGCCGGAGATGTTCGAGAGATGCCGGAGAGTCTCTTTCTATCGGTTATCCTTTAGTCGCATTGATGAATTATCTCTTGGATTTGAAGTTCTCTCTCCTCCCGAGATTAAAGGTCCCCGTTAATTTGAGAAAAGAGCTTATAAAGTATGTCAATTACTTTAGAACCTATCATCTTCCGGTTAGCCAGAAATCATTAGAGTTGTTGAAATCCATAGAAGAGAATGCGTAAGATTTCCGCCGAAAAGATTGTTGCTGCTGTTAGCCATCTTTGTATCGATAGCAATTACCGGATGAATAAAGATTTAATAGCTTTATTGAAGAAGAACCAGCAAAGGGAGAAAGGTCGAGCCAGAAGAACCATTGCCTCTATCCTGGAGAACATTAAGATTGCCGAGGGAGAAAAAATTCCTATCTGCCAGGATACAGGGATGGTGACAATTTTTTTGGAGATAGGAAATAATCTCAAAATCAACTTAGGCCGTTATTCCTCCCTTTCCGATATTATTCAGGAAGGGGTAAGAAGGGGTTACAAAGACGGGTATTTACGTAAGTCAATAGTTAATCCTCTATCCCGGGTTAATACAAAGGATAATACGCCGGCTATTATTCATGAGAAAATAGTAGTCGGGAGCCACTTAAAAATTAAGGCTTTAATTAAAGGTTTTGGCGCCGAGAATATGGCTAAAATACGGATGTTGCCTCCAGATAGCAAAGAAGAAGAAATTAAAATATTTGTAATTGATTCCATCAAGGAGGCATCTTCCAATCCCTGTCCACCCGTAATTGTGGGAATAGGTATTGGCGGAACGATGGAGAAGGCAGCCTCCTTAGCAGAGGAGGCGCTCTTAGAACCAGTTATGAGTAAAATTGAAAAATTTGAAAAAGAGCTGTTAACCGAAATCAACAAATTGAACATTGGACCGGCGGGATTGGGAGGAAAAACAACCGCTTCATCTGTAAGGATTAAAACCTTCCCTACCCATATTGCCGGACTGCCGGTAGCGGTCAATATCTCCTGCTGGGCAAATCGTCATAAAGAAATAATTATATAAAAGATGAGGGTTAAGAAGATAGTTAGCCCATTAGAAAGAAAGGAAATAAAAAAACTGAAAGCGGGAGACGAAGTTTTGCTTTCCGGTATCATCTATACGGCGAGGGATGCTGCCCATAAAAGAATGGTGAAAGGTTTGAAGCGACGAAGTCATTCTGACCCCCGTGCTTTCTTGCGAAAGCAAGAACAGGGGGAAGAATCTCTCTTTTCTTTACCATTCGATTTGAGGGGTCAGGTGATCTATTATACCGGACCAACGCCAGCACCTCCAGGAAAGATTATCGGTTCCTGCGGACCAACAACAAGTTATCGCATGGATCCATACACCCCGACCCTTCTGAGATTAGGTTTAAAAGGAGTGATTGGCAAGGGAGACCGCAGCAAGGAAGTTGTTGAGGCAATAAAAAAGTATCAGGCCCTCTATTTTATTGCTCTCGGCGGTTGTGGTGCTTTATACTCTCAATTTGTGAAGAAGGCAGGGTTAATTGCTTATCCTGATTTAGGGTGTGAGGCAATCTTAAAATTGGAAGTAGAGGATTTTCCCCTCATCGTTGGTATTGATAGCTATGGGAGGGATATTTATAGGAGGAAGGGGTCAGGTCTCAACATTTGACAAAATATCCTGTCCCACCTCATCCTGTCCCACCTCGTAGGTGGGAATGGTTGGGAATAGTTTTCGGGGTGTAGCGCAGTTTGGTATAGCGCGCTTGGTTCGGGACCAAGAGGTCGGCGGTTCGAATCCGCCCACCCCGACCAGAGTTATTTATTTAAAGAAATCGAATGAAGAAAAAGAAAATAATTAAGAAGGATGGTCGTTATCTTATCTATTATAGCTTTGATAAAGAAGATAGAGTAAAAAAACAGAAAGACAGAAAAAAGCACTAAAATGATGGAGTTACGTTGGGATCTAACTTTAGAGGAGTGGGTGGTTATTGCCTCCCATAGGTCGGAGCGCACTTTCTTTCCTCCAGCCGATTATTGTCCTTTATGCCCTTCCAAAAAGGAAAAACCGAAAACCGAAATTCCTTCCTCAAATTATGAAATAGTTATCTTTGAAAATAAATTTCCCTCTTTCTGTAAGAGTGTCAGCAATCAGCCATTAGTCACTGGTAAAAAGGAAATTTTATACAGAAGGGCGCCAGCGAAAGGAATTTGTGAAGTTATCTGTTATACTCCCCGTCATAATCTGACACTTACTGACCTTCCGACTAACAGAATAGAAAATCTTATCCTTGTCTGGCAGGATAGATATAGAGAATTGGGGAAATACTCTTTTATAAAATATGTCTTCATCTTTGAGAACAAGGGAAAAGAAGTTGGAGTTACTCTTTCTCATCCTCATGGTCAAATATATGGTTACCCTTTTATTCCTCCAAAGATAAAAAAGGAACTAGAAGCCTCCTTTGATTATTTTAAGAAAAAGAGAAAATGCCTCTTTTGTGAAATAGGAAAAAGAGAAAAGAAGGAGAAAAAAAGGGTAATTTCTCAAAACAAAGATTTTTTAGCCTTTGTTCCCTTCTATGCCCATTTTCCCTATGAAGTCCATATATTTCCCAAAAAACATCTTACTTCTTTCCACTCCTTTAAAAAAAATGATACAAGAAATCTTGCAGAAATAATGAAAAAAGTTTTGACTAAATATGATCGACTTTTTGGCTTCTCTTTTCCCTACATTATGAACATCCATCAAGCGCCAACCGATGGGAGAGAATATCCTTATTATCATTTTCACATTGAGTTTTACCCTTTCTACCGAGCAGAAAATAGGTTAAAATATCTGGCTGGCTCAGAAGAGGGAGCAGGGGTCTTCATCGGTGATCTACTTCCCGAGGACCAGGCTTCTCAACTCCGTAAATTGCGACACAATACTATACGCTAACTTTAGTAGCAATATACGAAATTAGTCTTTCAGGTTAAGCATGTAGTAACATAAAAGTCTAATGAAAGTTTTAGTTACCGGAGGAGCAGGTTTTATTGGCTCACATCTTGTAGACCGCTTGATTAAAGAAGGTTGTGCTGTATCGGTTGTTGATAACCTTTCTTCGGGAAAGGAAATTAACTTAAACCCGCAGGCAAAATTCTACAAGTTGGATATATTATCTCCTTCTCTTAAAAAAGTATTTTCTTCAAAGAAGAGATTTGCTTATATTTTCCATCTGGCGGCTCAGATTGATGTGCGGAAGTCGGTGAAAAATCCTGGTTTTGATGCTGAAGTAAATATTCTTGGTTCCTTGAATCTTCTTTCCCTCTGCTTGAAGAAAAAACCTAAAAAATTTATCTATGCTTCTACCGGTGGAGCGATATACGGGGAGCCAGATTATCTTCCTGCTGATGAGAATCATCCTATTCATCCTAATTGTGCTTATGGCGTTTCCAAACACACAGTTGAACATTATTTAGAACTTTTTCATACTTTATACCATTTGAAGTATACTATTTTCCGATTGCCTAATGTCTATGGACCACGTCAGGACCCTAATGGAGAGGCAGGGGTGGTTTCCATATTTATCGGAAAGATGCTTAAAGGTAAAACTCCTTTTATCTTCGGCGATGGAGACCAGTTACGTGACTATCTCTATGTAGATGATGTTGTTGCGGCAAATATGATTTCTCTAAAAAAGGGTGATAATCGTATTTATAATCTCGGTTCTGGAAGGGGAACTTCAGTGAATGAACTTTTTAAAAAATTGAGAAAGATTATTGGTTTTAAAAAAGAACCAGAGCATAGTACCCCCCGTTTAGGAGAGGTCTATCGCATCTATCTTTCCGCAGAAAGGGCAAAGAGAGAATTATCCTGGCAGCCAAAAATAGAATTAGAGAAAGGATTAGAAAAGACTGTTTCCTTTTTTAAATCTTATCCAGAATATCTGTAATGGAAATTAAGGTTAGGGCCCCGGGCAGAATAAATTTGATTGGTGAACATACAGATTGTAATTCTGGTTTTGTTCTTCCCTGCGCTATTGATAAAGAGATTACTGTTGCAGGAAAGAGATGGGACTTTTATGCCAGAGAGCCGAGAATGAATTTGTTGGAGTTTTCTGTGGGATAATGGACCAGTTTGCTTCCCTTCTCTCCAGGAAAGATTTTGCTCTTTTTCTTGACTGCCGGGACCTTTCCTATTCCTATGTTCCTTTGCCTTCTGTTGGTTATAAAATTGTCATTACCAACACAAAAAAGAGCCGTAAATTGCCTGCTTCTGCCTATAATCGGAGAAGAGAAGAATGCGAAAAAGCCACAGAATTATTATCTATAAATCTGCGGGATATGAGTTCTCAACAGTTCCCAAGATTAAAAAAATAAGCCTTCTTTAGTTTTACAAAACAGGGTTCAATGTGTAATTGAAGAAAATGAGAGAGTTTTGTTGGCGGTTGAAAATCTGAAGAAAAATAACATTCTTTCTTTTGGCAAACTTCTTTATCTTTCCCATTATGGTCTGAGGGACCTCTATGAAGTGAGTTGTCCGGAATTAGATTTTATTGTGGATGAAGGAAAGAAAATAAAAGGAGTAATGGGAGGAAGGATGACCGGGGCTGGTTTTGGTGGGTGTACTCTCCATCTAATCAAAGAAGAAGATGTTGAGGAATTTTAGGAGAGGATTGGCAAATCTTTCTTAAAAAGATTTCATCACCGCCCGGACTTTTATCTCTGTGCTCCTGCCTCCGGAGCCTCTTTTACAAAGAAAATTTGATCTTTTAGTTAGCATCTCTGATGAGATTTCCCAGATTGGGCAGATTGAAAAGGTGGAAGCCATTTCTAAACTGGTTGATGAGATCTGCGGTCTCGCAGACTAAAGAAGAAAAGGAGGTGTTAGCATGCCTGATACATTTGCGATAACTATAGTTTCTATTATCATCTTTACCATCGTTGGTGCTTTTATTAGAGGAAGAATCAGGGATAAATGCCTGAAGGATTTTTCCGAGGACCTGGTAACCCTGGAAGAAACAACGGGCAAAATAATTTGGGGTAAACTGAGCGTGGAAAATACGGGTCTAGAATTAGTTTATCTAACCAAGCACAAAGATAAAAGTGGACACGATGAAACGAGCTACATTCTATATAAACACGAGTATCCTAATCTCCAAGCCCTAATTCGCTACCACGATGAATTAAATGAAGAGAGAAAGAAGAAAAGGGAGGAGGAATTAAAAAGAGCCTATCATCCCACAGCCTTAAGAAGGTTTAAAAGAAGAATACAAAATTTCTTCAAGACGGCAAGAGATTCGGTGATGGATGTAATGAATCTATTAATCGGTCAGGTCAAAAGAACCACTCCTGCGGGGGCGATGCTGACCTCTCAAGATAAATACATCTCACAGACAAAACAAGAATTGATGGGTTCTGTCGGAACCTCTTTCGAGCCTTTATTAGAAAGACATATTGGTAAGAGGGTTGTTCTTGAGTTGGCCAAAGGTGATAAAATATTTGAATATCCAGGCGTGTTAAAGGACTATACGGCGGAGTTTATCGAAGTCATGGATGTTGGTTACAGAATAAAAGAAGACCAACCAACCAGAAAGGCAGATCTTGTGATTCCAAGGAAATATGGTCTCATCCGACATCTCGGTGAATAGATTTGAAATATCGCTTCAATATTAAATAAAAAGGAGGGAATTATGAAACTTTCTTGTCAGGAGAATTTGGTGCCGGGAAAGAATTTAGAGGAAAAGCTTAAGAATTTAGAGAAGTATGGATTTGAAGGAATTGAGTTTCAAGGCAAAGGTATCTTTGAGAGAGAAGAAGAGATTAAGAAGGCTCTCTCTAAAAGTTCTATAAAAGCCTCTACCATCTGTGCCGGGTTTTCTGGGCGTCCTCTTGATAGTAAAAGGGAGGAGAGGGAGAAGGCAATTTCCGACATTAAAAAATTATTGGAAATTGCCTCCAATATTGGAGCGGTAGGGCTAATTATGGTCCCTGTCTTTGGTCCTCCATCCATTCCCGACCTTTCCCCTTATGCTACCGAGATTGAGTTGGAAAAGAGGCTCTTGGTAGAATTGCTTGTTGAGATTGGAGAGTGGGCGACGAGCCTAAATTCGCTTCTTTTGGTAGAGCCTTTAAACCGCTATGAGACCCACCTTCTTAACCGGTTGGATGAAGCGATAGAGATCTGTGAAAAGGTAAATAATCCCCGGATAAAGATTATGGCCGATTTCTTCCATATGAGCATTGAGGAAAAGGATGTTGCTGCTTCTTTAGGAAAGGCCGGGGATTGGGTTGCCCATATCCATTTAGCCGATTCCAATCGAAAACTACCCGGTCAGGGCCACACCGATTTCAAAGGACCATTTGCCGCATTGAAGAAGGTTGGTTACGATCAATATATGGCTCTGGAATGTGGCATCCTGGGAAATCCGGAGGAGGAATTGCCAAAATCGGCAAATTATCTGAAGAGCCAGATGTAAGATGGGCTATCTTTTAGGCATTGATTTAGGCACCTTAAGTTTGAAGACTCTTCTTCTCGATGAAGAGGGCAAAGTAAGAGGAAAGATGACCGAAAGAATTAGATAGAAACTCTCGGTATAAAAAGATGAAAGTCTCCCTTTTCAGCCAAAGCCTATTTGCCTATGACCTGTCCAAAGCAATTGCGACAACGGCGAGGCTCGGGTTTCCTGCAATAGAACTTGCTTGCGCAAATCCTCACTTTGACCTGAAAACAGCCTGCAAGGAACCGGAACGGATCGCTGAGCAAGTTCAGCAGGCAGGACTGGAAGTTTCGGCGCTCTCACTATCAAACACCTTCACCGATGCAGGCCACCTTGATGAACAGATTGAAGTAGCAACGATTTATATTCGTCTGGCACCATTGTTCAAAACAAGGTTGCTCAAGTTGACCCCAGGCTCGCCCGGTTCGGCCGAGGCTACAGAAGAACACTGGCAATCTCTTGCAAATGCTCTGAACAGGTTAATCCCAATAGCCAGAGATGTTGGTGTGCGGCTTGCCTTTGAGACTCACATGCGACAACTGACAGATACATTGGCCTCATCGCAACGGTTAATGAAGATCGCTCCCGCCGATGTGGTGGGACTAACTGTAGATTTTCTAAACCTGGCATTTGCTGGTGAAAAAATGACCGAGGTTATTCACGTTCTTAAGGACCGCATGTATCATACACATATCAAGAATGGATATATCGATTCGAAAGGAGGGTGGCATTTTCAAGCGCTTGACAAGGGGCTACTGGATTACATTGCGCTATTGAACCTGCTGCATGATGCAGGTTACACCAGGTATCTGTCCATTGAGTGTTTAAGTCCTCAAGCGGCTGAGAAGCCCTGTGAAACAGCCCGAAGAGATTTAGAAATACTTCTTAATGCCTTAATCAATAAAGAAGATGAGAAGTGAACGGTTGGTGGCGGGTATCGATAAACCGGTTTCAGAATTAGTCCTAGGAACAGCCTGGTACTCGCTCAAGGAGAAAGAACAATGGTTCGGTCTGATGGATAACTTTATAAGGTATGGCGGAACAACTATCGACACAGGGCGAATCTACGGGGAGAGTGAAGATGTAATCGGGCTCTGGATGCAGAATCGGGCAAACCGGGACCGGATTGTCATTATTACCAAGGGTGGACTTTCGGAAAAACATCCAGAACGTCTTGCTGTGGAAGGATTTCAGGATAAAATTAAGAAGGATATCACCCGGAGTCTGAAATGCCTCCGGACAAATTATATCGATTTATACTTCCTGCACCGTGATACCCCATCGATTCCAGTAGCGGAGATTGTTGAGTGTTTGAATGCGGAACTAAAATGTGGTCGTATCCACGCCTTTGGTGGCTCAAACTGGGAACTTCATCGCGTAGATGAAGCTAACGAGTATGCCTATAAATACGGTATGACTGGATTTGCCGCGGTCAGCAACAATCTCAGTCTTGCGGTTTCCGCCGGCCCTTTTTACCCGGGATTGGTCTCAACCGATAAATCTGGCGAATGCTGGCATGCAGAGACCAATATCCCTCTTTTTTCCTGGTCATCACAGGCGCGGGGATTTTTCACTGGCCGTTATCGTCCCCAGATGTATGGCAGGATCGATAGGATTGAAGACGGGTTTACGAAAAGAATGATTGAGGTCTACGGCACTGACGAAAACTTTGAGCGGTTCCACCGGGCTGAGGAACTGAGTGAAAGGAAGGGTGGTTATTCGGCGGTGCAGGTAGCATTAGCCTGGGTGCTACATCGACCGTTTACGGTGCTGCCGGTAGTGGGTCCACATACAGAGGAAGAGCTGGCATCGTGCGTGGCTGCCCTCTCGATTAAACTGACCGAACCGGAAATCAGATGGTTGAATCTGGAGACTTAGGATGATTTGCAGCTTATATTGGAGGAGACCAGAAAATATCAGAGAGTGAAATGAAATTTTCGATGATGTCTTATACCATGGCGAGAGGAGATTGGGGTAAAAAACCTGAGATAAAAAAGCTCTGTCAGTTCACCAGGGAACTGGGCTTAGAAGGAATTGATTTTGTTACCACCTATGGAGTTGCTCCAAAAGAAGTCCGCAAGATTACTGATGATTACGGATTAAAAACGGTCTGTTATACCTTTTTTGCCGATATAAATTTTCCCGATGAAAAAGACCGTCAACCCGGTCTTGATAAAATTAAGGAAGGTATTGAGGCCGCCTTAATTCTTGGGGCTGACAAGATTATGCTGCCGATAAAGGGAAAGGATGGTCTTTCCCGGGAGGGGAGCAGGAGAAATGTTGTCACTGGTCTTAAGGAGGCGGTAGAAGTTGGAAAAGCGGCAGGAGTGATTGTCACCGTGGAGCATTTTCCTGACTTCAGAAGTCCATTCATTGTCTCAACAGATGTCAATAAGGCTCTTAAAGAAATTCCGGATTTAAAAATAACCTTTGATAGCGGGAATGTATTGACTGGAGGGGAGGAGCCCGTTCGAGCTTTTCTGAATTCAAAGGATAGCATTGTGCATACTCATTTCAAAGACTGGACTCTTTCAACCGATAAAAAGGGATTAAAGGGGCTTGACGGAAGATATTATTCCCCAGCCCTTATCGGTGAAGGGATTGTTGACCACAAAAGTGTTTTGAGAGCGATGAAAAGAGCGGGATATGGTGGATATATAAATTTGGAATATGAGGGAAATAAATATAGTCCAACGGAAGCGATGGTTAAAGGGCTAAAGACACTTCAGGATATAATGTCGGAAATCTAATATTCTAATATAATCAACGAGGAGGAGAAAATGAAGATAGGATTTGTTGGGACGGGTGGAATTGCCAATTATCATTTAGAGCATCTTATGGAGATTAAGGAGGCAGAGATTGTTGCTCTCTGTGACGTGGTAGAGGAGAAAGCAAAAGAGGCAGCAAAAAAGTATGGAGGAAAGTTCTATGCCGACCACCGGAAAATGCTGGATAAGGAAAAATTGGACGCTCTCTATATCTGTATCCCTCCCTTTGCTCATCAGGATCAGGAACTCTTAGCCGCCGAAAAAGGAATTCCCTTCTTTGTGGAAAAACCTATTGGACTTTCCTTGGATTATGCGAAGAAGGTAGAGGAGAGCATTGCCAAAAACAATCTTGTTACCTCGGTTGGGTATCAGGATCGGTATCAGGATATTATTGAGAAGATAAAGAATCTTTTAGCGGAAAGGAAGACAGGACTTTTTATTGGCTACTGGATGGGAAGTATGCCAGCCGTTTCCTGGTGGCGGAAAAAGGAAGAATCCGGTGGTCAGGCTGTGGAGCAGACAACCCATATCTTCGATTTAGCCCGATACCTCTTCGGAGAGGTGGAGAAGGTAGCAGCCTTCGGCAGAACCGGATTGATGGAGGATGTCAAGGATTACAATGTTGAGGATGCCTCCTCCGCCACCCTTTACTTTAAGAATGGAGTTGTGGGCACAATATTCTCCGCCTGCTTTCTTTCTTACGTGGGAAGATGTGGAATGGATATTTACTCAAAGGATTTAGCCATAGAATATAAGGAGCGAACCTCGATCAAGATTACGGAGACCAAGAAATCTACCGAGATTAATGTCGGCAATGATTTTGGATTTCTTGAGGACCAGGTCTTTATTGAAGCGGTAAAGAAAAATGATGGTTCTAAAATTAGGTCAAACTATGCCGATGCTACCCGCACCTTAGCCGTAACCTTAGCTGTCAATGAGTCAATCGCCTCGGGCAAGCCTGTCGAGGTAAATTTCTCTTGTGAGAAGAATTCTTGAAAAGGGATTCGACCTTCTCAATCTTTTTCTCGGGATAGCCTAATTTTGATATTCTGTTTTTTTTATATCCTCGATCAACCAAAAAATATAAGATTTCATCCATCTCTTCATAGGAAAGGCCCAATTCCCCTTCATCGGTCTGCCCCTTCCATAGATCGGCGCTGGGAACCTTCTTGATAATTTTTCCGGGAACGTTTAAATATTCTGCCAAAAGGAACACCTGGCTCTTATAGAGAGAGCCTAAAGGCTCGATATCCACCCCGGCATCCCCATATTTAGTAAAATAGCCAAGGAGGAGTTCGGTGCGGTTGCTGGTTCCAATCACCAACGCTCTTTCCTTTTTGGCGACATCATAGAGGATACTCATTCTTTCTCGGGATATCTTATTACCTAAACGGATTCTATCCACTTTAGAAAAATTTTTGAAATAGGCCTTAAGCATTGGAGTAATATTGGTGATTTTATAGCGGATGCAAAGTTTTTTGGCTACCGTCTTGCCATCTGCGATATTTTTTAAGGAGCCAGTCTGGAAGGGAAGGATAAGGGCAAGAACATTTTTAGAGCCAATAGCTTTCGCTGTAAGATAGGCAACAACAGTAGAATCAAGACCACCAGAGAGCCCGATAATTCCTCTATGAAAGGGAGTTTTACCTAATTCCTGCTGAATGAATTTAACGATGCCTCTTTCGGTCTCTTTGGGGTTAATCTTCAGTTGTTTTAACATCATAATATATTCTAATGCTATGTTGGGAGTCTGTCAAATGCAGGTTTGGACTCTCCACAGTTGCTGCGAGTAATTCCTGTGAAGTAAATCTTCTCGCATATTGCTACTAAAGTTAGCAGATAGATTAGTATCGCAATTCCCTACTAAAGATAGTTCGATTAGTAGGTAGCGGAATTTCTGAAAAAGGCAACAATTGACTGTCTGGGTTCAGACACATAGGTAAGAGTTAGGGTAAATATTATTCATAGTTAATGGGGGTTCTCCAAGGGGGAGTTAAAACTGTGAATAATGTTAATAAC
>DAOWFY010000090.1 GCA_030637775.1 bacterium
ATTATAAGATGATGGATCTCCCCAAGGGAAGATATTGCTCTTGGTCATGGTAACACCCCTTTCTCAATAGAGACACTATTTCTTTATCTCTATTTTACCACACTTAAAGAAACCGGGAGTGTTACCTATGTATCTCATCTTTTGCAATCTTTTTAGAAGGGTAGGAGGCTCCTTCTTTTCAACTTTGCAGAGGAGTCCACGCAGTTGATATGTCCCGAAGGCCGGATCATAAGGCGGTCTGTTATTGGTGAGAATATTGGCGTTGCACTCCCAGACCCCATGGTCATGATCTTTTATCTCCGGATACCACCAGGCATGCTCCACGCTGATTACATCGGCTCGGATTTCCTCGGTGACCTTTGCCTGCTGATAGATGCTCCCACGGGGAGAGCTGATTTTTATCCAGTCTCCGTCCCGGATATTGTGTTTTGCTGCAATTTTTGGATGAATCTCTGTTTGGGGATGTTTTCTTTTCCCGCGTAAAGTTGACAGTTGATGGTATTCTGAGTGAAAAAACTCCTTTTGGCGTCTTCCCGTGATCAGAATATAGGGAAACTCCCTGGCCAATTCCGGTGTAGAGAGAGGGCTTTCCGGCGGCTCCCGATATGAGGGAAGAGGCTCATAGCCCAGCTCTTTTAGTTTCTGAGAATAAAGTTCTACTTTCTTCGATGGCGTTTTGAATCCGCGCGGGACGTATTTGTTGAACCTTAGAGGGGGGAAGTAGTGCCCCTTTTCCTTCAACTCCTCAAATGTTAGTCCGGTCCTTTCCAGCTGGGAAGTAATCAGTTCTTCTATTGATTCGCATCCTGTCTCAAGTTCCAATCGTCTTGCCAATTCAGCAAGGATCTGTTCGTCCTGTTTGCATTCACCAACCTGGATGACCTTTTGTTGAACCGAGACCCCGTTTTCGGCGATGTAAGGGAGGCCAACTACTTGATTCACCTCAGGCCACATCGCCGCCGGTAGGAAATAGTCGGCATATTCTACCGTGGGTGTCTTGAAGAAATCGGCAATAACCACCAGATCTGGCTTCATCAATGCTTGCTGATACTCCTTCGGATTAGCGAAGGTGGTCAGTCCATTGTTGCCGAAAATCATAAATGCTTTAATTGGATACGGTTTTCCCGTACGCATCGTTTCCAACAGGGTAGGGATATGGGTTGAGGGGATAAAAGCATCTCTGCCACCCAATAGCTTATAGGTATCTGCACCTAACCTTTTCTTCTGAGTGCGGATTGCTTTTCGCCGGAAGATAGGAGTTGGACCTGAGATATGCATCCCGAAGATGTCGGCCCCGGGCTGATCGATATTGCCCACAAGAGCTCTTAAGATTGCGATACTCCGGACCGTCTGGAGGGAATTCGGGGTCTGTTCAATTGAGACTCCCCAGTCGATTATCCCTGGTTTACAAGTTGCATAGGTGCGGGCAATGTTGAATATTGCTTCTTCCTTTAGGCCGGTTATCCTCGCGGCCCATCGGGGGCTGTATCCTTTGACATGTTCTTTGAATTCCTCAAAACCGTAGGTCCAGTTTTTGACGAAATCCTTATCGTACAGACTTTCCTTAATAATTACCTGGCTCATCGCAAGCGCTAAGGCCATATCGGTTCCGGGACGCAGTTGGAGGATGTTATTGCAATGTTTGGCGGTTTGCGAGATACGCGGGTCGATGCAAAATGTATGCGCTATCTCTTTGATGTGACGGCTTACCACAAAGGGAACCTTTCCATCGGGCCCGGTAACTAAGGGGTTGCTTCCCCAAAAGAGCGCGCAGACAGGCCTCGTGCCGCTATAATAATCACTGACTAAAAACTCGCCATAGGTAATAAGGCTTACGTTAATCCGGGGAAAAAGACATTGTGCGGCACCGGGCTCAACCCAATTGGGAGAGCCCAGCGCATTGACAAAACGAATTACATTCAGGTAGTGATGTCGGCCGGTGCCTTGAGCAAGAGCAATTCCTTGGGGTCCATCCTCCTTGATAATCCTTTTCAATTTGTTGACAATTGCCTCATAGGCCTCTTCCCAGGAGATAGGTTCAAATTTCCCTTTGCCTCTTGGCCCGGTTCTTTTCATTGGCCTGGTTAAGCGATCGGGATGGTAGACCATCTCAATGGTGGCATGTCCTTTGAGACAAATGGCCCCACGATTCATCGGCGAACTTTTATCACCTTCGATATGGATGAGACGTCCATTTTTGACATGAAGTAACACACCGCATCCGCCATGGCACATTCTACATGTGCTTTTGAATATCCCATCCATTTAGTCTTCCAGATGGACGCCACGGACATTCACATCTACTTTTATTACCTTAATTCCCGTTTGCTTCTCTATTGTTTCTTTTATCGTCTTTTGAATCTGCCAGGTTACCTCCGGAATACTTACTCCATAATTGACAATGATTGCCAGTTCAAAACTTACATTCTCTTCTGATAATTTCACCTTTACTCTTCGTTCGGGATGTTCCTTACCCAAAAGTTCGGCAATCCCACCAACAAAATTGGAGGTAATTTTATAGACACCAGGAATCTTGGAGGCCGCCACAGCAACGATCGTGCCTAAAACTTCATTCTGAATCTTTACCGAACCTAACTTTTCCTTTTCTTCCCTTTTGTTATTAGCCATTTTCATTCTCCAGAATTGTCTCAATAAATCCTACATAATATTTCCCTTTAAGATAGAGGGGATTAGCAAAGACCTTTTTATAAAAAGGAATGGTTGTCTTTACTCCTTCAATTACTGTTTCCTCAAGAGCCCGTTGCATTCGGGAAATAGCCTCCTGCCGATTTTTCCCATAACTGATCAATTTTGCTAAGAGGCTATCGTAATAGGGTGGGACAACATAGCCTTCATAGATGTGGGTATCTGAACGAATTCCTGGACCACCGGGTGGCAGATATCTGGTAATCTTTCCCGGAGAGGGAAGAAAATCATTCTCAGAATCCTCGGCATTAATCCGACATTCCATTGCTACCCCAGAAATGGAGACCTCCTTCTGTTTTAAAGATAATTTTTCTCCTTCCGCAATTCTAATTTGCTCTTTGATAATGTCGGTATTGGTTACTAATTCGGTGATGGGATGCTCAACCTGAACGCGCGTATTCATTTCCATGAAATAGGGGGAAAGGTTACTATTGACAAGAAATTCCACCGTTCCCGCAGAGGTATAGTTAACAGATTTTGCTACCTTTAGCGCTAATCTGGCTAACCTTTTCCTGAATCTCTGATTAATGAGAGGAGAGGGGGATTCTTCAATCAGTTTTTGATGCCGCCTTTGAAGGGAGCAGTCCCTTTCCCAGAGGCAAAGGTAGTTCCCGAAACTATCGCCTAAAATCTGCACTTCAATATGCCGTGGCCTTTCTAAATATTTCTCAAGATAAAGATTAGGGTTATCAAAGGCAAGTTTTGCTTCCTCCTGACAGGAAAGAACAGCAGATTCCAGCTCACGCTCTTCGCGCACAACACGCATTCCCCTTCCACCTCCGCCACCGGAGGCCTTTACAATTACCGGGTACTTTATTGCTTTAGCTATTTCTTTTGCTTCCTTGATACTTTTTATAGTGCCGTCACTTCCAGGGATAACCGGAACTCCACTTTTCTTCACTGTCTG
>DAOWFY010000033.1 GCA_030637775.1 bacterium
GTCCGCTTAGATTCGGAACAATATTCTTTACCGAAAAGGCCCCGGTAATTGAAATCCATCCCTTAAAGGAAAAGGGATGGATTTCTCTCCGGGTAAAAAATATAAAAGGGGGAAGGGAGGAATTGATTCTCCAAACCACATCCTTCAGTGCAGAAAGTCAACCGACTACTTCCTCTCTTTCAATAGAGCTTTCTCCAGGAGAGGAAAGGAGATTGAAATTTCCTTATCGAAAGAAAAATAGTTTCTCGCTTCTGATTGAAGCCCTCTTTCCAAAAGAAAAGCAGCCCTTCTTCCGCTCAATTATTCCCCTACCGAGCCCCCCTATTCAGAAATCTTCCTTAAAATAGCCTTTGCTTTTGCTACCAGGTTCCTGTCGGTTGAGATCTCCATAATCTGGCTGCAGAGCCGAATGAGATGCCGCGCAGCAATCCCTCTCTCGGTTGGGCTTTCTGTCTCCTCATAGATACCTTCCCAGAGAAGGAGTGCATCCTTATAGGAACCGACCTCCGTAGTGGCTCTGGCTAAAAATCTCTTAATGAAATCGGGACATTCCGGATGGGTAGTCGCAGCCTCAAGATAACGGACTGCTCCTCGATAGTCCTCTAACCGGAAGTAAGAGATTACTCCCGCGTAAAATGGAATTTCCCAACTTGCCCCCGGATTATTTTCTAATCCCTTGGAGAGAATCCGGATAGAGAGCTCTGGTCTTTTATTACTTAAAGTCAAGCCGGCAAGGCGATAGGCCATTATGAAGTGGGGGTCAAGATCAGTTATTCGCTCTATCTTTTGATAAATGGTAGTAGCAATCTCATCGGTAATCTTTTTCGCCTCACCCATATACTGGATTGTCTCCACCCAGAGAACATCTGCCATAAGATTGTTAAAGCCAAGAGCCCCTCTTTCGGAAAGATTAGCTGCTACTCTTACCTTATCTATTGTTAGAGAGCAGGGTACAAGCAAAATAACCAGACAGACAAGAATCAATATCGCCAACTTCTTTCTATTTATCTTTGCCATTTTCTTTTTTCTCCTTTCTTAAGCAAAATCTTTACTCTTGAAAACCAGAGCCGAGGCTAAAATCATGATTGATGAGTAAAGAAGGCCGTAGACAATCACCGCAAAGATCATTGAGCCAGGGACATTAAGATTATGAGCTACCGGCCCTCTAATATTAAAATACTGTAAGTTCGGCAGGGCAAAATAGAGGAGATTCCCGAAGAACTTGACTACCACATTTCCTGCCCTTTGCACCAAAAATGGTAACTGATAGGTGAGATGTCCGAAGACGAAAATTATGAAGGTGAAGACGGAGGCCACCATCCCCGAGAAAAAGGTAGAAAAGAAGATGGCGATAGAGGCAAGTAGTATCGCCTCAAAGAAGACCAAGACCACTCCATTAACAAGAGCCGCCGTTGCTATCCCTTTTATGGCGACAATGATTAAAAATCCCACTCCCATAATCGCCGTCATCATCAAGATGGTTAATGCTGCGGCCAAAAATTCCCCTAACAGAAACTCATGTTTCTTAACCGGTTTAGCTAAGAGGATCTGAATTGTCTTGGACTCTATCTCCTTTGCTACCACCGTGGAACCTACCAGAATTGCAACAAGTATCGAAAAAGCAGCGATTCCGGCCAATCCCACATCCTTCATCAATTTTCCCTCCTGCCCTGCCGTTAAAGTCCCATAGAGGCTGGCATAAGCAATGGTGATGAGGCAGAAAACCGCCATTACATAGAGGATTTTACTACGCATAAGCCTCTTAAAACTATTCACTCCAATTGTCCAGATATTCATTTTTCTCTCCTTTCATCAGGTTTATACTCTTCTCTGCCAATGGCTTTTAGAAAAAAATCCTCCAAAGACTCCTTCTTTGGCACTATCGAAAGACGCTTGCCGCCGTAATGCTTAATCAAACCCACAACCTCATCCGCTAAAGCCTCCTCCTCAACATCAAATATTATTCTATTCTCCTCCTTTCTTAACTTTTTAACTCTTCCCTCCAATTTAGCAAGTGCCTCTCCCCTAAGGCCCTCAGCGGAAATCTCCACCTCCTTTGTAGCAAGTAGTTCATCCAATTTACCGGTAGTGATCAATCTACCTTCACAAAGGATGCCAATATGGTCGCACATTAATTCTACATCATGCAGCACATGAGAGCAAAAAAAGATTGTCTTTCCCTCCGCTCTCACCTTGGAGATGATGTTCCGAATCTCCTTTCGTCCCATCGGGTCAAGTCCGGTAATCGGCTCATCAAGAAAGATTAATTTAGGATCATTGATTAGGGCCTGAGCAATACCGATGCGCTGCAGCATCCCTCGAGAAAAGCGACGAAGAATTTGTTTTCTCTCCTCAGTAAGGCCAACCAGAGTAAGAAGTTGCTCAACTTTGTTAACCCGGTCTCTTCTGGGGATATGAAATATCTTACCAAAGAAATCAAGAAATTCCTCCGCAGAAAGGTCCTCATAAAAATAAGGGTTTTCTGGGAGAAAACCCAAATCCTTCCTGACGTCGGTCTCGCTAACTTCCTTTCCCAAAACCCAGGCTCTTCCCGAAGTAGGAGCAATCAGGTTCAAGAGGAGTTTTATGGTCGTGGTCTTCCCAGCCGCATTGGGACCGAGAAATCCATAGATTTGATTGACCGGAACTTCCAAATTAAGATTATCAAGAGCTTTTGTCCCTCTGCCACCACGATAGACCTTGGTTAAATTCTCTGTCTTAATCGCTAATGATGTCATAACTGTTTTTAGATATTACCACATAAAACAATCCTGTCAACATATACAAAGGCGAGGGAGTTTCTGTAGCGGCATTAGACCCCGTATGAATGCTTAAGCAGAGGAGGAGTCCATAGCGAGCATCTCTGCGAGCGTGCCGCCTAAGAAACTGCCCGAGCCTCCTTTAAATAAACAGGGAACTGACACTTTTTTCTAAGTGGATACATTTGATTGCTTCTCCCAGAAGAGAGGCAACGGAGAGAACCTTAATCTTTTTAAATTTCTTTTCTTCCCTTAAGGGGATGGTATTGGTAATGATAAGTGCCTTTATGGCAGAGACCGCAATATTCTGGGTAGCCTTCCCGGAAAGTACCCCATGAGTGATACTCGCATAAATATTTCTTGCACCATTTTCCTTCAAGGTAGTTGCTGCCTCACAAAGTGTCCCTCCGGTAGCGATAAGATCATCAACAATAACTACATTCTTTCCTTTAATTTCGCCAATGACATTCATCATCTCTACGCTCTCAGGAGAATTTCTCCTTTTATCCACAACGGCAAGGGAGGCATGTAATCTCTTGGCAAATGCTCTGGCGGCCTTAATACTGCCTACATCAGGGGCAACGACCACCAAATTAGAAAGATTCAGTCCCCGGAAATATTTAATCAAGACCGGGGCGGCAAAAAGATGATCGAGCGGAATGTCAAAAAAACCCTGAATCTGAGGGGTATGGAGATCCATTGTCAGCACTCGGTTTGCTCCCGCGGCCGTGATAAGATTGGCCACCAGCTTAGCGGTAATTGGTACCCTTGGCTGATCTTTCCAATCCTGCCGGGCATAACCATAATAGGGTAATACCGCAGTGATCCTTTCTGCAGAAGCTCTTCTTGCCGCATCAATCATCACTAAAAGTTCCATCAGATTTTCATTCACCGGAGAAGATATGGACTGAACAACAAAGACATCTGTACCCCGGACATTCTCCTCAATCTTTACCGAAACCTCCCCATCAGAAAACCGGCCCACCTTTACCTTACCTAAAGGAAGTTTTAAATAATTACAGATTTTCTCAGCTAATTGCCGATTGCTATTGCCCGTGAAGATTTTACATTGATCCATTCTTTCCCCTTTTTAAAATCTCCTCTGCCCTTATCAGATCTTCCTTGCGGTTAATCCCTAAGATCTCATCAGGGTCATCTGTCCGGTAAGAAGCAATCCTCTTTCCTCTTCTCCTAAGAATCCTAATGGTATCGGTAAGGTAATATTCATTCTTGATATTATCCGGTTTAATTTCGCAAAGCGCAGCAAAGAGTAACTCTTTCTGAAAGATGTAAACACCGGCATTAATCTCTCTGATGAAGCGCTCTTTTGGAGAAGCGTCGAGTTCCTCAATAATTCCCTCAACCGAACCATCTCCATTCCTTAAAATCCTTCCATAACCTGTAGGATCAAGGAAATTTGTGGTAAGGATTGTTGCCGCCGCCTTTTCCTTTTTATGGATGGCAATAAGATTCTTCAAGGTGGAAAGTGTCAAAAGAGGTGTATCGCCACAGAGCACTAAAATATCATTTTTGCAGAAGGAAAGGTAAGGCTCTACCTGTCGGACTGCGTGCCCTGTACCCAAAAGTCCCCTTTGTTCCACAAACTCTATCTTTTCTCCTTCTAACTCTTTTTTCACCTCCTCCTTTTGATGACCAACAACCACAATAATCCTCTCTAAATTCAATCCTTTTAACTTAGAGATGATATAGAGGAGCATCGACCTTCCAAAAAGGCGTGTTAGAACCTTCTGACCATTGGAATTCATCCTTGTTCCCAGACCTGCCGCCAAAACAATCGCAATTAAACCTTCCATGATTCTTTATTATTTCGCATAAAGAACTTCTCCGCGAGAAACAATCTCCTGGAGAAATTGATCTCCCCTTTCTAATCTTCCATAAGCGAAAGATCCAAATAGAAGAATTTTCTCCGGCTGGTAAGCAACCTTCAATTTCTCTACAATAGCTGAGATTGTTTTTCTTGCTTCACGATTATTTGTCATTTCTCTGAATTTCTGTTTACTTTTTTAATCAATATCTTCATATTTCTTTAAAAATGAAGAGAGCGTCACCAGACCCTTCTCATATTTCTTCTGAAATTTTGGTCCTCCTATCATCTCATCATCAAGAATTGGAATCCGCTCGGATAATAATTTCACAAGATCTCTTAGCTTCACTACTGAGTCGAATTGTAATCCGAGAGATCGTAAGACTCGTTTATTCGCCCTATTCACTCCCTCGACTACACTTGGGTTTTTGGCACTCGAACAACTATGTCTCTTTCCCCACACAGATCCCTTCTTATCCTCAACAAGCCGCTCGCATTTCATGCAAATATCATCGTATTCCTCAACAAGTTCCACTTCAACATTCGGGTCAGATTTTATCTTCTCAATCACCTCATTAAATCCTTGGCTGTTGTAACTCTTCGGATAATACCCTTGACCAAAATAACCAATGACGTATGTAGGATGGTAGGGTCTTAACCGTATTCTCATTTCAATATCCTCCCGAGCCTACCTGCCCGGCGAGGGTTCGAACCTCGGATCTCGGCTCCAAAGGCCGGTGTGTTACCATTACACCACCGGGCAACTCATCACTTTATTTTTTCTGTGTCTCGCCTCGCTTTGGCGTTGGATTTGCTTTTTCCTTCTCATAGGCCTCCAAAACTATCTTCTGGAGGTAATTCCTGAACTCTGTGGTAATCGGGTGAGCCAAATCGCGATGTTCGCTGGAAGAATCTCCCTCTTCTTTGGGAGCGGTTGCCACTTCAAGTGCTGCTCCGCACTGTCCACAGAACTTGGCCCGAAGAGGATTCTTCGCCATACATTTCGGACAGGGCTTCTGTAGTCTCCGACTGGGCATTGCTACAAAGAGTCCACTTCTGCCCTCAATGACACGAAGATCCTTAACCACAAAATTGTTATCAAAGGTTATTGAAGCATATGCTCTTAACCGACTATTCGGTTTCTCCATCAGGGTAATCCTTGTCTCTGTAATCTCCATCTTTTTCTCCTTTTAGTCTTGCTCGTCGCTATCGCGACCTTCCTTGCTTTCAACAACAAATACCTTTCCTCTTTTCAGTCGGGAAGCAATACCTGATGCATCTTCCTTGCTTCGGGCAATGCCAAAGAGAGACCCTCCACTTCCTGACATCAAAGCACCTAAAGCTCCACTCTTTCTGAGAGTTTTCTTAAAATCCTTAATCTCTGGATATTTCTTTAAACTCACCTCCTCTAATCTATTAAAAAGATACTTTCCCATTTTCTCTAAATTGCCTTTATCAAGAGCAGATAATATCTTAATCCTATTCTTTCTCTTCGTCAAGTTTAGGCAAAGTTGATGATAGACAGTCTCCGTGGAGACCCGAATTTCCGGAACTACAATTACATACCAGATCTTAGGAAAAGGGGAAAGAGGAAAAATCATCTCCCCCCTCCCCTTTACCAGACATCTCCCTTTTTTAAGAAAGAAAGGAACATCGGAGCCCAATTTTGTGGCCAAGCCAAGCAACCTCTCGGAAGGGAGGTTTATTCTCCAGAGTTTATTTAAGCCAAGCAAAGTTGTAGCCGCATTACTGCTTCCTCCACCTAAACCAGAAGACAAAGGAATATGCTTTTCAATTTTAATCCTTACACCCTGGTTTATCTTTAGCTCTGATTTTAAAAGTAGGGCCGCTTGATAAGCAAGATTCTTTTCTTGAGGAAGGCCTGTCCCGTCCACCGAAGCCGAGTTCTTTATTAAAGAGACCTCTATTCGGCCGGGACTCTCTTTCAAGGTAATCCGATCATAGAGGCTCACCGTATCAATAATTGACTCGATATTGTGGTAGCCGTCCTTTCTTTTCTCGATCACCTCCAACCAGAGATTGAGTTTTGCGGGTGAGCGTAGAAAGAGAGTTTTCATTTCTTTTCTGTTTTTGGGCTGTGCTTGGCAATCTTCACCATCGCGGGTCGAATGACCCTCCCTCTCAGAAGATAGCCGACTCGTAGCTCCTCGATAATCTCATTTTCCCCATACTTTTTGGAATCAATTGTCTCTATGACTTCATGGCAGAGAGGATCAAAGGGTTTGCCAACCACCTTTTGTCGCTCCAAGCCTTCTGAGGCAAGAATAGAAAAGATATCCTTCCGAATTAGAGCTAATCCCTTTAATAAAGTTTCTGGCATATCGGTATTTTTCTCCTGGAGAACCTTTTCTAAGCTATCAAGGATCGGCAAAAATTTCACAAGAAGCGTTTCCTGACCGAATTTTAAAAACTGCTGCCTTTCCTTTTCCTGTCTCTTGCGGAAATTATCAAATTCGGCAGATAGTCGAAGCAGTTGTTCGTAATGGTCCTTTGCTTTCTCTGCTTCCTTTCTTAATACCTCTAAATCCTCGCTCTTGATATGAATAACCCTTTCTTTTTTCTTCCTCACCTTACTATTCTTATGTTTCTTTTACCGTTTCTACTTAAAGGCCAATAGATAAATAAAGGTTTACCAACTAAGTATCTCCTGGGCACGAATCCCCAATAACGACTATCCTTAGAATTGCGGCTATTATCCCCCAGGACATAATAGGAATCTTCGGGAACTACCGCCGGGAATTCTGTCCCATATAACCCGCTGTTATTGTAATAACGCTCGTTAATTAAGAGATTCTCTGTAGGTTTACCATTGATGAAGATTCTTCCTTCTATAATCTTTACCTCCTCCCCGGGAAGAGCAATCAATCTTTTAACAAAATCCTTCCGTGGATTAAGAGGATATTTGAAGATGATAATCTCGCTCCTTGCTGGTTCCCGGAACTTATAGACGATCTTGTTTGCCAATAGTCGATCTCCTACCTCTAAAGTAGGAGTCATTGAGGAACTTGGAATCTTAAATGCCTGGACAAAGAATGTTCTAATGAACATCGCCAAAAGGAAGGCAATGAACAGTGACTTTATATTTTCAACAATAACCTTCTTTTTATCAACCATAGTAGGGGCGACATTTATGACGCCCGTTGTTTCGGGTTCGATGAATCGAACCCCTACACATACATCTACATTTTATAGAATTCTTCAAATTTTATCTTTAAAACATCCGGGTTATTCTGAATATATTCTCTGATTTTTGCTAAAGCATTTTCATTTCTTATTATATGTTCATAATAATTCCTCTGCCAAAAATTCTTTGCCTTTACCTCTTTTGTAACCAAGGATTTGTATGTTCGCACCACTTCGCCCAAACTTACTCTACATTTCTCAAATGTGAAAATTGCATGAATATGGGTAGACATCAATACAAAATAATCTATCTTTAAACCAGAAAACCTTTTGGGTAAACACTGCAATATTTCCTCTGCTTGCTTTTTATATTTTTCTAAATTAGGTTGAAAATTGGAACAACATATTGTAACAAAGTAGTATCCATCTTGCTCATAATCATAGTGTTTTAATCTAATATTTTTGCGAACAGCAAGATTTTGCATTCTTTTTCGGGCTTGATAAATCAAACCCCTACATATACACCTTTCGGGTCGGATAAATCCGACCCCTACAAATAATCACGTTTTCAATACGGCCATGAAGGCCTCTTGAGGGATTTTCACCACACCGATGCTTTTCATTCTTTGTTTGCCGATTTTTTGCTTTTCCCAGAGCTTCCTCTTTCTGGTGATATCCCCCCCATAACATTTCCCCGTAACAAATTTCTTCGAAGCTGTAATCGCCTCGCGGGCAATAATCCTATTATTAATGGCAACCTGAATCACAATCTGAAAGAGCTGCCGTGGTATTACCTCCTTTAACTTCTTTAAAATGGCGATTGCTCTTTGCCGGCCATTTTCCCGAGGGACAATTACCGAAAGGGCATCAACGAGTTTTCCATTGATAAGAATATCCAATCTTACCAGGTCAGATTTTCTGTAACCGACGAAGGAATAGTCCAGGGAGCCAAATCCATGGGTAACCGTTTTCAAGCGGTCGTAGAAATCAAGAAGGATTTCTGAAAATGGTATCTCAAAAGTAAGCAAAATTGTATCCTGAGAAAGATAGGAAAGTGATTTTTGCGTTCCCCGACGGTTTAAACATAGCTGAATAAGATCTCCAATATTGCTAGACGGAGCAATAATAAACAGGGAAAGGAAGGGTTCCTGGATCTCTTTAATATCGGAAACGGGAGGAAGGCTGGCGGGATCCTTTATCTTGATTATTTCGCCGTCCTTCTTCTTTACCCTTAAGGTCACATAAGGGGTTGTTCTTACCAAAGAAAGGCTGTATTCCCTCTCCAACCTTTCCTGAATGATCTCCATATGGAAAAGACCGGAAAAACCGCAGCGGAAACCGGCACCAAGAGATTGAGAGACTTCCGGCTCATAGGTAAAGGAGGAATCATTGAGGGAGAGTTTGAGTAAACTTTCTCGCAAACCTTCATAATCCTGGTCATCGGCCGGGTAGAAACTACTGTAGACAAAAGTTTTCCTCTTCTCGAATGGGGCCAGAGGAACTTCTGAGCCATTTTCAGCCGTTGTGATTGTATCGCCCACCGAAATCCTTCTCAAATCTTTAATATTTACTGAGAGATAACCTACCTCTCCGGAAGAAAGCCTATCTACTTTCTCTAATTTTGGGGTGAAGATGCCCACCTCCTTCACTTCGCCAACTAAATTTCTTTCAATAAATTTGATCGGTGTTCCTTGAACTATTTGGCCATCCTTTACCCGAATATAAAGGTCTACTCCCATATAGGGATTATAATGGGCATCAAAGATAAGGGCACGAAAGGGAGACTCTTCTCCTTCGGGAGGAGGAATCCTCTCAATAATGGCCTGGAGAACTTCCTTTATCCCAATCCCTTCTTTAGCTGAAGCAAGAATAATTTCCTCCTCGGCTACCTTAAGAAGATTTGTGAACTGTAGCTTCGTTCTTTCAATCTGGGAGGTGGAGAGGTCGATCTTGTTGATGACCGGGATGATTGAAAGGCCCAGCTTCTGAGCAAACCTCAAATTGGTTATCGTCTGGGCCTGAACTCCCTGGGAGGCATCAATCAAAAGAAGAGCCCCCTCACTGGCAGTTAAACCCTTGGCTACCTCAGAGGAGAAGTCAATGTGGCCCGGGGTATCAAGAAGATTAAGGATATAGTCTTGATAGAGAATTCTTACCGGATGGCTCTTGATGGTAACCCCATGCTCTCGCTCCAAATCCATGCTGTCTAAAATCTGATCCCGAAACTTCCTCTCACGAATGGTATGAGTAAACTGTAAGATGCGATCAGCCAGAGTGGACTTTCCATGATCAATATGGGCGATGATGGAAAAATTCCGAATATTTAGTTTCTCCATAGAAAGGTTTGAGATTCTTGAGTTTAAAATCTCCTTTTCTTTGAAATTGGCGATAGCCAACCTTGGCTAAGTAACTTGCCTTTGGCAGCCAGAGATCTTCTCGAGCAAAAGAGGCAAGCTTTCCCAACCTTTCCTTAATCTTTTTTTTATAAGTAAAGAGTCCCTCCCCGATAAAAAGGGTTGGTCTCTTTATCTCTTCAATCAAATTCTTCAGGGAAACTTTCTTAATCCAGGTGTATGAGGATTTCCTTCTGTAGGGGCTTGATTCATCAAGCCCGCGGGTTCGATAAATCGAACCCCTACTGTAAAATGCCCGATAAATAAACTCCTTTTCCGCTTTAATCAGGATGCAGATTGAATCAGAACCTCCAACAGCTTCTGCCAATGTATCGAAGCTATAAACTCCTATTACCTTTTTTCTTAGCGCCGTTGCAAACCCCTTGATTAAGGTGATACCAAGCCTTATTCCTGTCCAGGAGCCCGGGCCCAAAGAGGTGACAAAAAGGTTAATCTCCTTCAAAGAAATTTTATTTCTTTTTAAAAAATTATCAAGGTGGATAAAGATTTCTTTAGAGGCGTCCTCTGGCTGAAAGCCAGTTTCATCCAGAACTTTTTCATTTTCTAAGAGAGCAAGACTGTTCATTTTAGTCGTTGTTTCAACCCCCAATATTTTCATAGAGACCACGCCAATCATTAAACCTGATCCTGCAGAGGTCAAGAAACATCAAGAAAGAGTGCTTTATTGGACCGACCTTCGATGCCGGGGAATTTAGCCAGCGGACAGGCACCTCCTTCACTCTCTTCTTAAATCTCCTTGCTAAATAAAGAATCTCTACATCGAAACAAAAACCGGAAAGTCGTTGTTGGCTAAAGAGGAAATTGGCCGTTTTCTTCTCAAAACATTTAAAGCCGCACTGGGTATCCACAAAACCTCTCACCACAAAAATCTTCACCAAAAGATTGAAGAGTCTTCCCATTAATCTGCGAAAAAATGGCTGCGGGATAGGAACTTCAGAGTTTGGTAAGCGCCTTGAGCCAAAGACAAGATGGTAGCCTTTCTTCAACCAAAAAAGAAGTTTCTCCAGCTCCTCAATGGGTGTGGAGAGGTCAGCATCGGAAAAAAGGATAAAACTTCCCCCTGCAGAGAGAATCCCTTGCCTGATGCTATAACCCTTCCCTCTTCTCTCCCTATTTTTCAGGAGAATAATCTTCTCGCCAAAATTTTCTATGATCTTTGCCGTTTGATCGGAGCTTGCATCATCGACAACAATAATCTCATAGGAATAGTCCTGACGAGAAAGGTAAGAGATGATTTTTTTCAGAGTCTCTCCGATCCTCCTCTCCTCATTATAAGCGGGAATGACCACTGAAATGAAGGGGTCAGGTCTCAACATTTGACATTTTTTCTATCTTAGTTATTAATAAGTCCAATCTTTTGTCCCCTTTCCTCTGCTTCTCTAATCGATGAGAAATTTGACTCACACCTGCATCGGATATTCCATAATATTGTCCTATTTCAGAAAGTTTTCTCTCGGTATATTTATGGATAAGATAAATGGCTATTTTTCTTGCCAACTTCTCCTCATCAATATGTTGTTTCACTATCTGGCCTATTTCTTCTGGGGTTCTCGTAACTTTCAACTGCTTTATTTGTGGAATTTCTTTATCCGCCTTATTCTTTAAGAATTTATCTCTTACCCATCCAACAAAATCAGAATCGCCGAGAATAAAACCCCTTTTGATATCCTCTCTGATAATACCAATCTCTTTTCCAATTGCCTCTTTAACAAATTTTTCATATAGGGCTTGAGATTTTTTCCTGTCTTTACTGAAGATGGACAAAATAAATTCTGTAGTTAAAAAATCAGGGGCCTTTTTATCGGAAATAAAGTATTGATAACTGGACCAAGGATAATCTTGCGGGTCTTTTCTTATATTTGCCCTTACTGGATTCAGGTGAATATATCTCGATAAAGAATGGAGGTATTGATCCGCTTGAACCAATATAGACTTATATCTTCCTTGGAATAAATGGCCTATCCTCTTGTATCTTGCATTGAAGTAAGCGGTATAACTGGAATTTAAGTTATGCATCATTTTGATAAGATTTGGCTTCTGAGTCTCCAAAAGAAGATGGTAATGGTTATTCATAAGGCAGTAAGCATGAATCTTAATATGATAACGAAGAGCAAGGCCTTTAAGATAGTTGAGAAATTTTTCCCGGTCAAAATCACTGGCAAAGATTTTTCCCTCTTCATTGCCGCGAGAAATAATATGATAAAAGGCCCCAGTATATTCTATTCTTAAAGGCCTAGCCATAAAAATCTTCCTGATCTTCTGAAAAATTGAAAGTGAGAGGAAACTATATCAAATTTAATCTATGTTGCTGTGAGCAAATTCATAGAAGCTAATCCTCTCGCATATTTGCTACAAGATTAAGTTGAAAGACTAATTACACATATTGCTACTAAAGATAGATGATAGATTAGTGTCGCAATTCTCTACTAAAGTTAGTATATAGTCTGGTAGCAGAATTTGTCAAATGTTGAGACCTGACCCCCATTAGGAAAAGAGTCATCTCCCCTTTGTTCTCAGAAAGACCTTCCTTTTTAGCGAGAAGAACAAAGTCAATCTTATCTTTAATCTCCTCGTAATCCTTTTTTCTGATGAAGCAGAAGATTTTTTCTCCTCTTTTTGCGCCTTCTTCTAATTCGGAAAGAGAATCAACCCTTTTAACAAAATGCTTACTATAGAAGACCATACTCGGCTCAAAGTAGCGAAAGGAGAAGACTAAATCGGAGGGGCCGGCTCTTTTCTCTACCAACTTTGCCAAAGGTGCAATGATTCTGAAGCTATTGACCTCGGGCACACTCTTCAGACTGAAGAAAAGAGCAAAGCAGAGCATCGTAATAACAAGAGAGGAAAAAATTCTCTTTACCTTAAGATGGGAAAGCGCAGCAAAAAGGGTGCCGGCAACTAAGATAGCGAAGTTGATAACCAAGCTCTTTGTGGCAAAGTTAGGCTTTATCCAGAATAGGGAGATGGGCATCAAAATAAGGAGGATGCTTATTCCAAGGAGAATAAAAAGAGAAGGTTTTAAAAATGTTCTTGCCTCCTTTGCCCAAAATTTAGCAATCAGGATCGAGGAAGGAGGAAAAAGGGGAAGGATATAATGAGGAAGTTTTGTCTTGGAAAGAGAGAAGAAAAGAAAAACCACTACAATCCAGATAACTAAAAAGAGGTATTTTTGATTTTTCCTTTTTAACTCTCTTCGCTCCGACCAGAGGGCACCCGGCAAAAAGACCGACCAGGGGAAAAGACCAAAGATCAATATCGGAAGATAGTAATAAAAAGGACCATAATGGCCCTGCATTGGATGAATGAATCTATAAAGATGTTGACGCAGAATAAACTCGGAGAAGAATTTACCGCCAGAGCTTTTCGCAATTATCAGATACCAGGGGGAGACGATGAGAAGGAAAATAACAAATCCTAAAGGTAGATGCATTTTTAGTTGTTTTAATTCCTTATTAAAAAAAAGAAAAAGAAGAACAATCGCCGCGGGAAGAAGAAACCCAATCGGTCCTTTGGTAAGAACAGCCAGCCCAAGAAGAGCATAAGCAAAGGAATAGCAATATCTTTTTTCTCTTCCCAAGAAGAAAAGGAGTAAGGAACCGGTAAAGAAAAAAAGCAGATAGGTATCTGTAATTGCTGCCTTGCAGATAACCAGAAAGAAGAGGCTTGTTGAGAGGATGAGGGAGGAGAAAATACCGGTTTTTCTGTCAAATAAGGTACGGCCAAGGAAAAATGTCAATAATACCGTGCCTATTCCGAAGAGCACTGAGGGAAACCTTGCAGCAAATTCTCCTACTCCAAATAAACGAAAAGAGCCGACCATCATCCAGTAAGCAAATGGAGGTTTCTCTAAGAAGTCAGTTCCATTGAAAGAGGGAATAGCATAATTCTCAGTAATAAGCATCTCCCTGGCTGTCTCTGCATAGAAGGTCTCATCCCGATCCCAAAGAAAACTTTTCGACAGACCCGGAAGGAGCAAAAGAGCAACAAAAAGGATTAAAAAAAGAACCAAAAGCCAATTTTTATTCATTTAAAAATAAAAAAGGGGACACATCCCATTTTTTCGAGACACTTCCCTATCTGTTCTGGGCAGAAAAATTAGGATGTGTCCCTATTTTTTGGGTGGGGAAAATTCGTGGTTGCATTTTCAAAAAGAGTTTGGAGACAGAATAGCCGATAGCCCCCCCTGCTATAAGGTCAGATGGCCAGTGAAGACCAAGATAGATTCTGGAGTAGGCAACAGCAATGGCAAAGCTATAGAACAAGGGAGCGAATCTTTTATAGGAAAAACTAAGAATGGTGACGGCCGCAAAGATAGTGGTAGCATGGCCAGAGGGAAAGGAACTATATCTGAATAAATAACCGAAGGTATGCACCGAGGTAAGGATTGCTAAGGGCCTGGGACGAGCAAAAACTATTTTCAAAATCCGACTGATAATGCCGGAAACCGCCAAACTCCCTATCCCCAAGAGGGCAACTCTCCTTCTGCGGAGAATATACCAGCCAATAAAGATAATAAGCGCAACTATTCCCTCTCCAAAAAAGGTGATGAAAAAATTAAGGTAATCGAAAAACGGGGGGGCCCAGCCATTCAAGTGGCAAAAAAGACGTTTATCGAGACTAAGAAAAAAATTCATTTATCTAATTTGGTCACCAGAGATAAGGTAGCAATACCGAAAGGGACTCTCGCCTGGATATAAAGAGGGATTTTTCTTTCGTCATCGGTAAGCCAGAGGATCATCTTCCCTTTCCTGAAAAAAGCAGCCTGAAACCATGCCTCGGGCTCAATGATTAAAACCTTCCGCGACTTTCCTTGAAACCGCCTTTTTTCCCTTCTTAAAATCTTAATCTTTACGTCCCAGTTTTTCTTATCGGCGTTAACCGGGATAGATAAGATATCTCCCGGCTCCAATTTCTTGGTACGCAGATAGTAGAAAGTGGAAAGGGGGTCCTGAACATCTAAAGGAATCTCCATTACTTCCTTTTCATGATGCTCCTCCAGGCTTTTGCCTAATCTGAAGTGGACCCAGGTTGCCCGGTGATTCTCTTGATCATAAAGGATAGTATCCTGACGGTAGCGCTTCCCCCTTTTGATATAGCCAATATACTTGACCGGAACAAAACTATTAGGTTCTACAAAGGATTCTATTTTACTCTCTAATTCATAGAAGAGAGAAATGAGAAAGAGGGTGCATTTCGTTGAGGCAACAAAGTGGTAGAGGGATTTGCCATCAATATTTTTCATTCCTTTTACCTCTAAAGATGCCTTTCCCACCGGAATGAAGTTCCAGGTAGCCCTATACTTAAGCCGTTCATTAAGGGTGAAAGGGGCTTCAGCATAAGTCCAATCATTTAAAAAAAAGAGAAAAACAACAGCCAACAATAAACTTTTCTTCATTTAGTTTATGGGGTCAGGTCTCAACATTTGACAATTTGTCTAATGAGTTAACCAAGAATTTTGTCAAATGTTGAGACCTGACCCCTTTATACTTTATAACCGAAACTTCTCTATGCTTTCCTTAATATCTGAAGTGATTTTCTTTAACTCCTCCTTAACCGCAGAAGGGTCTTTCTCAACCTTCTCTGATAAAGAGGAAAGTTCCTCCCCTATTTTTCTCTCCGCTATTATTCTATCCTTCAGGAGGTGAATGAATTTATTGAGGGTTGTCGAGAAGATGACGATGCGTCTTGCATCATGCTTCCTTAAGTGGATGTCATCGGAAAGGTCGCCCTCAAGAACTTTCTCTACCTCTTTGTGAATGTGATATAAAGGTCCGGCGGCGCGGTGAGAAGCAAAGAGAGAAAGGAGAATGGGGAGA
>DAOWFY010000163.1 GCA_030637775.1 bacterium
AGCAGATGCCATCCCTTTTCCCCCGGAGGCTATGACCCGGTACCAGAAAAATGACACGAAGTATCACCCTGAGCCCTTTGCGAAGGGTCTTGTATGAGATTCTTCGCTTTACTCAGAATGACCAAATAAAAAAATGGAAAAGCGAGCTGCTGTAGCAATTTTTCTTTCCCTTTTGGTTCTTATTGCTTTTAATTACTTTTTTGCCAAGAAATTACCGAAAAAAGAAGAGGTAATAAGGAGAGAAGAAGTATTAAAAAAGGAGGCAATCCAACCTCGTATCCCTGAGAAAGAGACTCCTCATGCTCTTGCCGAGGTTCCCAGAAGAAAGGATGTACTTACAGAAATTACTACCGACCTTTACAAGTTAGATCTTTCCGGAGACGGTACTATCCAAAGATTAGGGCTGAAAGATTTCCGAAGGGAAGGAGAAGAATTTTTTTCTGTTATTTCAGCCGATTTACCCCTCCGTCCCTTAGAATTTATTGGCTGGGGAAAAGAAATACGCTTTTTGGCAGATAAAAAATCTCTTCTTTTAAATAAGGAAAATGAAATTGGGAAACTTACTTTAAAGGGGAAAAGCAAAGATGGGCTAATCGTAACCAAAAAATTCATCTTTCATAATAATGACTATAGTTTTGATTTAGAGATAAAAATAATTAACCCTTCTTCGTTTGAGAAAGAAATAGATAAAATGGCAATTCTTTGCGGTTCTGGATTTTCTTCTGAGAAGGAAGGTGCCCGTAGATTCAATGTTGAAGAGAATCAAATCTCGATTGGTGGGGAAATTAGTAGATTCAGAGTCGGCAAAGTAAAAGAGAAACGAACGATCAATAGAACTGAATGGGTGGCGCAAAAGTCGCAATATCTTCTTTTATTTTTAAAACCGGTCTCGGAAACAGATTCCTTTATCTATCCCGAAAAGGAGAAACTCATTATTGGAGTTGATGTTCCTCCATTCATCGTTCCGGAAAATGGTTCTCTTGAAAAAAGGTTCTTTTTCTATGGAGGGCCGGCAGATTACGAAATTGCCAAGGCAGAAGGTAAAGGGGTAGAGAAAACGCTTGAAGGGGGACTCTTTGTCACCTTAGGAAAATTTATTCTAAAGATTCTTACCTTCTTTTATCAGCTGGTTGGCAACTGGGGCTGGGCAATCATTATCCTTACCATCCTCGTTAAGATTCTTCTTTTCCCTCTTTCCAGGAGCTCATTCCGCTCCATCAGTCAGATGCAAAAGTTGCAGCCCTACCTTAAAGACTTAAAAACGAAGTATAAGGGGAATACGCAAATGATGAATAAGGAGATGATGGAACTTTATCGCAAGTACAAGATCAACCCTCTTGGTGGTTGTCTACCAATGCTTGCCCAGATGCCTGTCTTTATTGCTTTCTTCTTTGCGCTACGTAGCGCCGTTTTTCTTCGGGGAGCAAAATTCATTTTCTGGATTAAGGACCTTTCTTTGCCCGATACGGTAATTGCTATTTCTAATTTTCCCGGAGGTGGTATCAACATTCTTCCCCTTTTAATGGGAGCAAGTATGATTGTCCAGCAGAAGATGACTACCACCGACCCCAGTCAAAAGATGATGGCGATGATGATGCCCATCTTCTTTACCTTCATCTTCTATACCTTCCCGTCGGGTCTTCTTTTATACTGGTTGGTAATGAATATCTTAAGCATCGCCGAGCAGCGCCTTGCTACGGGAAAGAAGTAATAATAATAGGGACGGGTTCAATGAATTCCGCCACTACAGTATATTGAACCCGTCCCTATTATCCGCTTAATAAATCTTCTGGCGGGAACCAATCCCCCATCAAGGAAGATCGCCCCAATTATTGCCTCCAGACCATTGGCAAGATTAGAAGTCAATTCCCTCCCGCCCTGCGCTTCCTCGCCTTTGCCCAAAAAAAGGAACTTACCCAGAGAAAGTTTCTTAGCGATAGAGGCGAGATGCTTCCCATTGACCAGGGAGGCTCTTTTCTCAGTTAATTCGCCCTCGGCTGCTTTGGGATATCTCCGATAGAGAATATTACTTACTACCATCTCCAGAACAGCATCCCCTAAAAACTCCATTCTTTCATTGGAGGAAAGATTGTTCTCGTAAGCAAAGGAGGAATGAGTCAATGCCTCCTTAAGAAGGGATTTCCTCTTAAACCGATAGCCAAGGATCCTTTCACATTTACCTATTTTTCTCATCTTGAAAAAGGGGACACATCCCATTTTTTAGAGACACTTCCTTATCTGTCTGTGCAGAAAAATTAGGATGTGTCCCTATTTTTACCCATAAGTGGGAAGAGGATTAAAAAAGCTAAACAAAAAAGCATCAACGGAGCATCGCCAAATTTAGTGTAAAAACTCAAAGCCGAGGAAGGATAAATTTTCTCAATAAGAAAACCGGAGACGAAGATATCTCGACCATTTTCCTTTACTCTTTTCAGGATTCTCCCGGAAGGAGCAATAATACCAGAGATCCCGGTATTTGCTGCCCGCAGAAGGTATCTCCTATTTTCCACCGCTCGAAGAACAGCGGCAGCAAAATGCTGATAAGGGCCGGAGCCTTCTCCAAACCAACTATCATTGGTGATGTTTACTAAAAAATTTGCTCCTTTTTTTGTGAATCTTCGGGAAAGGTCCGGAAAGATATCCTCGAAGCAGATTAAGGTAGCAAAATCCCCCTTCTTCGGTAAGGAAAAAATTGTGTAATTCACTCCGGGGCTAAAGTTGGGAATGAAGCCCGCCGCTTTTATCGCAAATCTTTTCAAGGGAAGGAAATTTTCTCCCAGAATATATTCTCCGTAAGGGACAAGATGCATCTTATCATAGATACTCTCAATTTGCTCTTGGGGAGAAATCAAAAAGGCACTGTTATACTCCTTTTCTCTTCTCTTGTCCAGAGAACCGGCGAGAAGATAAAAATTTTCTCTTTTGATTAACTTAAAAATATCCTTTTGAATTGGTTTATCTAATCTTAAGTGGGTAGCAATGGCGCTTTCTGGCCAGATGACAAGATAGGGCTTATTCTTTGATGCTTTTTTGGTGAGGGAAGAATAGACTTTGACATTTTCTTCTTTAAAGATAGGCTCCCATCTCTGGAGAGAGGGAATATTGCCTTGAATAATACATACTTTTATACTTTTTGTGGTGATTTTAGCGCTCTTTCCCTCTTGATAAATACCAAAGAGAAAAGTAAATATAAGAAGAAGAAAGGATAAAGAAAGGGAAATCTTCCTTTGTTTGAAGGAGAGAAGCTGACTCAAGCTAATATTAACAAGCACTACAAGACCAGAAATGATATAGACGCCAAAAATTGAAGAAATCTGGATGAGTCTTAAATTTTTATATTGAGAGTATCCCAAGAGTAACCAGGGAAAACCGGTAAGAAGATGGCTTACGATGTATTCCAAAAGAACCCAGAGGCTGGCACCAAAAAAGTTCTTAGCCGGAAAATTCCATTTAGTAATCAGGAATGTAAAGAGGGCTGGATATAGAGAAAGATAAAGAATCAGAAGAAGAAAACCTATTTTGGTAATACTTGTAAGCCAGAAAAGGGTCCCCCCAAAGAAGATCAGCCCAAAGAGATAGCCCGAGAGAAAGGGATGGCGCGAATCACACGTAGCAAGGAGAAGGGGAACAAGAGCAATCCAGGCGAAGATTTCGTAGTCAAACCGAGGGAAGGCCAGGATGAGAAGTAAACCAGAAAGGATGATAAGAAGTATACTCTTTTTTACTGAGAATTCCCTCACCTCTGTGTACACTCCCTGTTCTTCTTATCAACTCTAATGATTTTCGGCTTGAAATTTTTTATCTCCTCTTCCTCAAAGATTCCGTAGGAAAGGATAATGATTTTGTCCCCTTTCTCAAACCGGTGAGCCGCAGGACCATTGACGCAGACAATCCCGGAGTTACGTTTTCCTTGAATATAGTAAGTTTCTACTCGCGCCCCATTACTCAGATTCAACACTTGAACATTCTCATTAGGAAGAATATTGGCAGCTTCAGCTAATTCCTCATCAATGGTGATGCTCCCCGAATAATGAAGTTTTGTCTCGGTAACCGTTGCCTCAGAAATCTTTGACTTAAGGATAATTCGCTGCATAACGAATCATTATATTATAAAATTTGACCAAAATCAACTTCTACTTAATTAATATATTGTCGATCAGTCTGGTCCCTCCAATCCAGGCGGCTACCGCAATTAGGGTATTCTTTTCTATTTTTTTAACATCCTTCAGGTCTGTTAGATTTACTGCTTTGAGGTAATCAATCTTTATCTTTACTTTAATTATAATATCTTCTGCTTCTTTTAAGACCTTTGCGCTATTGTTTTCTCCCGAATCTACCATTCTTTTTACTTTCTGTAGAGCCTGATAAAGAACGGGAGCAATCTTTCTTTCCTTCTTACTTAAGTATTCATTCCGGGAACTCACTGCTAAACCATCCTTCTCCCTGACAGTGGGCAGACCAATAACCTCAACATCCATATTAAGGTCTTCCACCATCTTCTTAATAATGATTAATTGTTGCGCATCCTTCCAGCCAAAATAGGCTCTTGTTGGTTTAACAATGTTAAATAACTTCGCAACAATTATTGCAACCCCTCTAAAATGAATTGGTCGGGAAATCCCACATAATTTCCCGGATAACTCTTCTACCCTGATATAGGTGTGATAGCCATCGGGATAAATCTCCTTATTAGAAGGAACAAAAAGAATGTCGGTTCCGGCTGCTTTAGCCAATTTCCCATCCCTCTCCAAATCCCGGGGGTATCTTTTATAATCCTCCGACTCTCCAAATTGTGTCGGGTTAACATAGATGCTCACAACAATCAAATCACAATCCTTTTTTGCTCTTTTAACCAGAGAGATGTGGCCGGAATGGAGATACCCCATTGTGGGAACAAGACCGATTGTTCCTCTCAATTCTTTCTCATGATGAGAAAGGGACTGCATTTTCTTAATAGTTTTAATGACTTTCATTTTATTAGCGAGGCTAAAGCCTCGCACTACAATTTTCTTTAAGAAGGGTCTCTATCTTCTTTCCGGTTACGGGGTCATTAAAAGATGGGGCGATTTCATTTAAGGGCTCTAAGACAAATCTTCTCTTTCTAAACTTGGGATGAGGAATGATAAGGTCCGACTCATTTAAAATTAAAGAACCATAAAAAATAATATCCAAATCAATCGCTCGCGGCTCTTCTCTTTTATGATTTCTTTCTCTTCCCAAATTTTCTTCTATTTCTTTAAGAAACCTCAGAAGCCCTTTTGGCTTCAATTCGGTCTCTATCTCTGCCACACCATTAAGAAAATAAGAACCTTTCACTCCTTCTTCTGGCCTTGTTTTAAAAAAGGAAGAGACTTGGTTAATCTTGATTTTTTCCTTTTTTAATAATCTTAAAGCGACCTCAATGTTTTTCTTTCTTCTTCCTGAGTTTGTTCCAATCCCTAAATAGACCTTTGGCATTCCGATGTATCAGCATCAGGAGATGCTTCCCACATGTTATTCATTGTGGGAAAGGTCTCCAGACCTTGATGTAGATGACTCCTCGCAATGACATCTGCGCCCAAAAAGAGGGTTAATCAATTTATGCCCTTGTTTAAGATAAAATTTTCCTTTAGCCGCAATTTCATCAAATGAGTTGGTCTTATTAGGCTCTATTCCCTTGCCGAAAAGGAGAAAGGGAACCGGGTCAGCCGAGTGTGTCCGGGATTTTAAGGAGGTGATGTGGTCGGAAAGAATAAGGAGGCGGCAATCGCCCAAATCAGAAAGAAGAGGAAAAATTTTCCCAATTACATTTTTATCAAAGTCCTCAATTGCTCTTATTTTCAGTTTTAACTGGCCGGAATGGCTTGCTTCATCCGGAGCCTCGATATGAAGAAAAGCAAAATCCTTTTGCTTTAAAGAATTTATTGTTGCTTCAACCTTGCCACTATAATTAGTATCTAAATATCCAGTAGCTCCTTCTACCTCAATAGAAACAAGACCAATCGATTTACCAATTCCTTTGACAATGTCTACGGCAGAGATAACGCTACCTTCAAAACCAAATCTTTCCCTAAAACTCGGCAGATTTCTCCTTTTTCCCTCTCCCCAGAGCCAGATCATATTGGCCGGATTTTCTCCCAGGTCAATCCTTACCCGATTGATTTTGTGGTCGCGAAGGAGAAGTTCAGAGTCAATTGCCAATTCTCGCAAGGTTTGGCTATTCTCACCGGAGGGAAGGTGATCTTTAATTCTTCTTCCCATAATATCATGGGGAGGTGTGGTGGAAATTTGCTTAAGATTTAGGTCAAAATCTTTGAGAATAAGAATATGGCGATAGCTTATTCCGGGATAGAATTTAATTTTCTCATCTCCCAATTTGCTATTGAGAAAATCAATGAGAATTTTTGCTTCCGAGGTTTTAATATGGCCAGCAGAATAGTCGGCTAAAATTCCATTATCCTCCGTAATAAGATTGCAACGAAGAGCAACATCCTTTTTACCAAAATCAATTCCCATATTAATTGCCTCAAAAGCTCCCCTCCCGAAATAGAATTTCTCAGGGTCATAGCCTAAAATGGAAAGGGTGGCGATATCGCTACCCGGTTTTAATCCTCGGGGAATTGTTTTTACCTGACCGACAAAACTTCTCCTGGCAATCTTATCCAGCCAGGGGGTCTGAGCAAATTGCAAAGGAGTTTTTCCTTCCAATTCGCGAAGTCGGTAATCGGCCATCCCATCGCCAATGATAATAAGGTACTTCATCTCCACCCTTTCCTGGCAAGTAACTCTTTTGCCTCCTTTTCAGAGGAGCAGTAAGAAGCAATTAGCAGTCCTCCCGGCGCCAAATTCTCCAGAACAAAATTAACTTCCTCTGGCCGGGGATAGACAATAATAGATTTTTTCTTAGCCTGGATTTTCCTATATATTGGTATCCACTTAGCGACACCTTCCTTTTTCAGACCGCTACCTGCAACCCACTGGATAGCATTGAGAGAAGGAATCTCTAAAAGTAAATCCAGATGTTTCAAAGCGTCAGGACCATCCAGATGATAAATGGAATAGTCAAGATAATTAATCTCATTCATTATCTCCTCCAAAAAGAACTCTTTATACATCGAAGAGGAAATAAGGCAGGTAAAATCATTCTGAACCGGATAGTTCCTTCCCGGGGACCAGAGATTTATCCAGCTAGATGTCCCTTCTTGACCCTTTGCTATAATCCGATAACTTTCCTCGTAAACCCTGTGCCAAATCTTCCAGAGAAATTTCATCGCCTTTTTTACCCCATCTGGATTATCAACCAGATCTATACAGAGTTGTTGAGGACCTCCCCTTAAAGCGGTAAGAGCATCCATGCCGCCATGAAGATCGGTGATACCAACCAGATATTCCCCTTGCGAACGCGCCAAGGCATAGGAGATAAATTCCTTTGTCTTTTGCCAATAGAAATTATCCTCTTTAATTTGTAGCATCGATAAATCGGGATACTCTTTTAAAACCGGTTTGTTCCATTCAACCCAGGAGGCAGGAGAAGAGGAACCCAATGGAGAAAATTTTAATATCGCTCCCATATAAGCTGAGAAGACATCTGTGCCAAGGTTTGGCCAATATTGAGGAAAGGCCACCCCGCCATAAAAGGTATTCTGGATTTGCTTTTCAGCATAATCAATGTTTTTTTCTTTATTCAATCTATCCTCTACAGTTCCGGGAATCACTTTTTTATCCTGAGAATTACCCCGGGGAGCGGTAACCATAAGGGGTACCCTGTCTAAAACCTCACCGTTCCACCAGGCTTCATAATATTCTTTTATCCTCTCCCAATTTTTAATTAACATCTGTTACCTTCTTTTATTTAAGCAATCTTTTAAAAATGTTATCAATATTTCTTAAGTAATATTTAAGGTCGAAAGATTCAGAAATTTCACCTCGGGTAAGATGTTTCCTCATCTCCTTATCCTTTAATAATAACTCCTGAAAATTCTTTTCTTCTTTATGCGCCTGCATTGCTATTCTTTGCACGATGGGATAGGCGGCAGGACGGTCCAGTCCTTTCTCCATCAGCTTCAAAAGAACCTTCTGGGAAAAGATAAGACCTCCGGTAAGATTAAGATTATGTTTCATTCTTTCGGGATAAAC
>DAOWFY010000118.1 GCA_030637775.1 bacterium
ACTCTCGTTCCTCCTCGCTCATCCTTCGGATACCGTGCCCGCTCGTCGGTAACAAGGCACGCTTACAGGAAACTTTCTCGCCTTAGTAGAAAAGACAATGGTAGTTGCGAAGCAATTCAGAAAAAAAAGTCGACCGAGGTCAATTGGAATCTGGATTGGGATTCTTGCCTCCCTCTTTGCAATTCTTCTTTCTTTCACTCCTTTATTGGAGAAGTCTGAGTTAACCAGTCTTGATCTTCGTTTTGGACTCCGGGGTTCTCAGAAGGTCAATCCAGACATTGTCATCATCTTCATTGAAGACAGAGACATTGAAGCAATCGGCTGCTGGCCCTGGACCAGGGATTACCATGCAACATTGATTCAGATTCTCAAAGAATGTGACGTAAAGGCTATTGGCTATGATATTCTCTTTTTGGACCCCTCGGGACACCCGGAATGCGACAATCTTCTGATTCAAGCAACAAAAAAAGCGCGTAACGTTTATCATACCCTCTTCTTTGAACTTCCCAAATTTGAACTTCCTGGAGAGGAAGGGAAAGTTCCTTCCGAAGAAAGATTAAAAAGATTTTCTCTCCCTGCTCCTTCCAGAAGCGGCCAATTCTATCATTCTGCCTCTGCATCTCTACCATTGCGAAACCTTATAGATGCCGCAAAAGGATTAGGAGTAATTAACCTTCCCCCTGATGTCGATGGTATTAGCCGAAGAGTTCCTCTTTTTATTAGGTCGGGCGAAAGGCTCTATCCAACTTTGGGTCTTGTAGTTGCCTGTGAATATCTTAATATTTCCATTGAATCGCTTAAGATCCTTCCCGGTAAATATGTGATATTGCCACTTTCTTCGGAAAATAAGATTAAGATACCTATTGACAAAAAGGGTTGTATGCTCATCAACTTTGCTGCCGATATAAAAGGATTCTCATCATATTCCTTTGTCCAGATTCTCCAATCCTATCTTCAGCTCCAGAAAGGAGAAAAACCACTTGTTCCCCTTTCAAGGTTAAAAGGTAAAGTAGTTCTGGTTGGCTATGTAGCCACCGGAACGGTGGATTTGCGACCTACTCCTGTTTCTGCAAAATACCCAATGGTTGGGCTGCATGCCAGCGTAGTCAGCAATATTCTCAAAGGAGATTTCCTCCGGCAGACAAAAAGACCAATTAATTTTCTTATTCTTATTTTCTTAGGGCTTCTACTGGGGGTAGCCATCCCTCGGGTAAATGCGATAAAAGGGATTTTTCTGACCATCGGGATTGCTCTTATCTACTTCTTCACTGGCTTTTGGTTATTCAAATCCTTGCAAATCTGGATTCCTTTTATCTCCCCGCTGATAGTAATCGTCCTTGCCTACCTTGCGATTATTCTCTATCGGTTTGTCTTTGAGAGTGGAGAAAAAAGACGAATCAAATCGATCTTCTCCCGCTATACCGCTCCCGAAATTATTAATAAACTTCTAACGGCCCCCGGGGAGGTAAGCCTGGGAGGTGAGAGGAAAGAATTGACCATCCTCTTTGCCGATATCCGGGGATTTACGAAAATCTCTGAAGGCCTAACACCGGAGAAGGTTGTGGAGATTCTCAATGAGGTTTTAACCTTAATGGTAAGGGTAATCTTTAAGTACCGGGGAACCCTGGATAAGTTTATCGGAGACTGTATTATGGCTGTTTATGGAGCTCCTATCCCTCAGCCTGATCATGCCCAAAAGGCGGTGCGTTCGGCCCTCGAAATTCAGGAAGAACTAAAAAATATTGAGGGAAAGTGGTTTAGGGAAATTGGAGGGAAACTTGAGGTGGGAATTGCCATCAATACCGGAGAGGTAATTATTGGCAATATTGGTTCTCCCGAGCGGATGGACTATACTGCCATTGGCGATGCCGTGAACTTAGCGGCACGTCTGGAAGAGATTGCTTCCCCGGGAGAGATCATCATCAGCGAGAATACTTATTCTTTAGTGAAGGATTTAGTAAATTGCCAGAAGATGAAATCAATTAATATCAGGGGAAAGAAGCAACCCGTTTCTCTTTATAAACTGATGGAACTAAAAGGATAAGATGTTAAAAGTATTATTTCCTCTTCTGCTCATTTTTTCCCTTTTCTATTGGCTCTTCATTGAGCTGAAGAATTTTCTCTTCCAACACCAGATTTTTTTAAAAAGTACAAAATTAAATTGCTTCCTCATCAGTGTTGGCAATATCACGGCCGGAGGAACAGGGAAAACGCCAATCGTGATGTTTTTGGCAAGGAAACTTCTGGATAAGGAAAAGGAGGTGGCAGTTATTGCTCGGGGTTATAAGAAAAAGGGGAGTGGTTTCCTGGTCTCTAACAAAAGGGAAATTTTGATGGAGGCAAAAGAGGCCGGGGATGAGGCAAACCTCTTAGCAAAGAGTTTGAAAGGGATTCCAGTTCTGGCAGGAAGGGACCGAAAAAGACTGGCTAAAATTGCCCTTAACAATTTTAAGGTAGATACAATTATTTTAGATGATGGTTTCCACTGCCGGTATCTGAAGAAGAATTTAGAAATTGTTGTTATCGATGCTACGAGCCCTTTCTCTAATGGTAAATTGCTTCCTGCCGGTCTTCTTCGTGAACCTCTCTTTAGTTTAAAGCGGGCGGATTGCTTCTGGCTTAATAATGTTAATTTAGCGGACGAGGAAAGATTAAACGATTTAAAGAAATTTCTCAATAGAACCAATCCCAAAGTTAGGATCATTGAAAGTTTTTATGAACCTGTCTCTTTAATAGATCCCTCCGGGAAAATATCTGAGCTTTCCACAATTTCTGAAAAGGAGGTTTGGCTCTTTGCCGGGATAGGCAATCCTTCAACCTTTGAAAATTTAGCGAAGAATCTAGGAGCTAAAATTAAGGGAAAATCCTTCTTTCCCGACCATTATTGGTATAAAAGGAAGGATATAGAAAGGCTTTTGGAGGAGGAATTCCAGATTCTGCTCACCACAGAGAAGGATTTGGTGCGGCTGAAGGATATTCCCTTCTCTAAATCAATCCTTGCCCTGAGGATAAAGGTAAAGGTTAAGAATGAAGATTTTATTAATTCGCTATAGTGCTATCGGCGATGTGGTGCTGGCTACCCCCATTATTGAACTTTTAAAAAAGAGGTTTCCAAAAAGCAATCTTTCGATGTTGGTTAGCCTCACTACCTGCCCCATTGTGGAGAAAAACCCCTTCCTGGATAGAATAATTATCTATGAGCGAGGCAAGTGCTTTTCCTATTTAAAATGCGTAAAGTTACTCCGGAAGGAGAGATTTGACCTTATTATCTCTCTGCAGTGGAAAGCAAGCTTGCTTACCTTTCTTTCACGAGCAAAATATCGGGTTGGCTTTCATCGCTCTCTTAGGTATAGATACCTTTATAATCTTCGGCCAGGAAAGTGGCATCCGGAGAAACATGCACTCTACCGCTACTTAAATACAATCGAGCCTCTAAAGATTGAAGGAAAAATTCCTGAGCCGAAAATTTACCTTAGTCCAGAGGAAGAGGATGCGGCTAAAAAATTACTGCAAGAAAAGGGAATTTCAAGAGAGGATTTTTTAGTCGGTTTTAATCCCGCCGCTGGCTATCCCGCAAAAGAATGGCCTCTGAAATATTACATCCAATTGGGGAAAAAGTTGATAAAAGAATATAATGCCAAAATTATCATCTTTGGGAAAGGGGGCAAAAGGAGTTCAGCCATTTGCTACCAATTAGAAATTGCTCTGGCAACCCCGGAAAATGTTCTTTCCTTAGCCGGAAAGACCAATCTGCGTCAGTTAGCCGCTTTTGCCAAACATTGCCGATTATTTATTACCGGAGATACCGGCCCCATACATATTGCTGCTGCCGTAGGCACAAGGGTAGTGGCATTTTTTGGCTCTACCAACCCAAAAAAATCTGGTCCCTGGGGAGAAAAACATATTATTTTAGAGGATAAAAGCTTATCCTGCCTTCATTGTTATAAAAGAGAATGTAGAAAGATGGACTGTATGAAGAACATCGCCCCGGAGAAAGTCTTAGAGAGGATTCAATGAAAGTGCTTATTATCGGTTTAAGTTGCTTAGGGGATATGCTTCTGCTCACCCCTGCAATCCGGGCAAAGAGGGCGGAAGAGTGTTGATACGAGACTGCCAGCTGCAGGGGCTTCTTATAGCCGGTTTCG
>DAOWFY010000039.1 GCA_030637775.1 bacterium
ATTACCTTAAAAGCCCAGACAGAAGCGTTCCCAAGGCGTTGGTGGTATTGGCGAAGCTCACAGTATTTCGATGAGAATTTTAGACCTTATTTCACGGATGATCAGGGTCACAGTTTCCCTGTAGAATCCATATCAACAGAGGAATGGATACCAGAATTGGAAGAAGGCACAGAAGAAGATACAGGCATAACATATTAATTTTTGGAGGCAAAAAATGTTTGAGAGATTTACCAATCGGGTAAAGAAGGTTCTGGATCTTGCCAAGGAGCAGGCGGTGCGTTTGGGTCACAGTCAGATTCAGACCGAGCATCTACTGCTTGCTCTTGTTCGGGAAGGTCAAGGAGTGGCTGCCGCCGCCTTAGAGATGATGGGCTTAGATCTTGAACAAATAAAACTGGAGGTAGAAAAACTAATTAGAGTTGGCGCCCCCCTTTTAGTGATTGGGGATATTGCTCTTAGTGCTCAGAGCAAGAAGGCTTTAGAACTTGCGGTAGAGGAGGCAAGAGCTCTTGGGCACAACTACATCGGAACCGAACATTTACTTTTGGGTTTAGTCAGAGAGAGGAATGGCATTGCCGCCCAGGTCCTTGCCAAATTAGGGGTGAGCCTGGAAAAAACGAGGAAGGTAATTATGCAACTTTTAGGAGGAGAGAAATTCCCCTCTCAGATGAAGAAGGGGACGGCGCGGAGAACAAAAACACCGGCTTTAGATGCCTTTGGAACAGACCTGACCAAATTAGCAAAAGAAGGGAAACTTGATCCGGTCATTGGCCGAGAGAAGGAGATCGAAAGGCTCACTCAAATTCTCTGCCGGAGAAAGAAGAATAATCCGGCTCTTTTAGGAGAGGCGGGAGTGGGAAAGACGGCCATTGTAGAAGGTTTTGCGCAAACGATTGCTTCGGGAAAAGCTCCCGAAATCTTAAAGGACAAGAGGGTGGTGATGCTTGATCTCACCTCAATGGTAGCGGGAACAAAATATCGGGGAGAGTTTGAGAGCAGGATTAAAGCGGTAATGAATGAGATTATTAACTTCAAGAATATCATTGTGTTTATCGATGAACTCCATACTCTGGTAGGTGCTGGTGGAGCAGAGGGAGCAATTGACGCTTCCAATATCTTAAAGCCCGCTCTTTCCCGGGGTGAGATGCAGTGTATTGGCGCTACTACCCTTAATGAATACCGCAAATATATCGAGAAGGACGCTGCTTTGGAAAGAAGGTTCCAGACCGTAATTGTTAACCCTCCTAGCGTAGAAGAGACAATTGAAATCTTAAAGGGTCTGCGCGGAAAGTATGAAACCCACCATAAAATTAAGATTGCAGATTCCGCCCTTGAGGCAGCCGCCAGACTTTCTGACCGATATATCAGTGGAAGATTCTTGCCGGATAAGGCCATTGATCTGGTTGACGAAGCAGCCTCCAGGCTCAGGGTCAACCTTTCCATCCTTCCGGCAGAGCTCAAGGAAATGAAAAAGCAAGTTGCTAAAGTAACGGAGGAGAAGGAGGAGGCCAGTTCCCGCCAGGACTTTGAAAGGGCAGCAAAACTGCGGGATAAGGAACGGGAATTAAAGAAAAGACTCCAGGAGGCAAAGGAAAAATGGCAGCAGACCCAGCCAAAGGGAAAAAATGAGGTTAGCGAGGAGGAGATTGCCAACATTGTGTCCAACTGGACAGGTGTGCCGGTAGTCCAGCTTCAGAAAGAGGAAAGTAAAAGGCTGCTGGAGATGGAAAAGGAGATTCATAAGACGGTGGTGGGCCAGGATGAGGCAATCGCGGCAATTTCCCGGGCCATCAGAAGATCCAGAGCGGGCCTCAAAGATGCCAAGCGACCTATTGGCTCCTTTGTCTTTTTAGGCCCAACCGGCGTGGGTAAAACACTATTGGCCAGAGCATTGGCAGGATTCCTCTTTGGCTCTGAGGATACTTTGGTACAGATTGATATGTCCGAATATATGGAGAAGTTTGCTGTAAGCAGGCTTGTTGGTGCTCCTCCAGGTTATGTTGGCTATGAGGAAGGAGGACAACTTACGGAAAAAATAAGGAGAAAACCATACTCGGTAATTCTTCTTGATGAGATTGAAAAGGCGCATCCGGATGTTTTCAATATCCTTTTACAGATATTAGAGGATGGGAGATTGACCGATTCTCTGGGAAGAACGGTTGATTTCCGTAACTGCATTCTGATTATGACCTCCAATGTGGGAGCAGAAATTCTAAAAAGACAGGGAGTTCTTGGCTTTGCCAAGCGGGATGAAGAAACCGGCTATGAGGCAATGAAGAATAAATTATTGGAGGAGGCCAAGCGCATCTTCCGGCCGGAGTTTCTCAATAGGCTTGATGAGATGATTGTGTTTCGAAACTTAACCAAAGAGGAGCTCTCGAAAATTGCCGATCTGGAGATGGCTAAGGTTAAGGAAAGGCTGGCGGAGCAGGAAATTTCCATAGAATTGGATAAGAAAGCCAAGGACTTTTTGATTGTAAAAGGATATGATGAAAAGTTTGGCGCCCGACCACTACGTAGGGTTATCGGTCGCTACATCGAAGACAAACTCAGTGAGGAGGTTCTCAAAGGCACATACAAGAAGGGAGCAAAAATCAAGATCACCGCCGATGGGGAAAAATTGATCTTTAAATAAAGGGGTCAGGTCTCAACATTTGACAAAATTATGAGAAAAGTTTTTCTTTTTAGCCTTTTTTTATTTTTTTTAATCGGTGGGAGGGGGTTGTACGCGGAAGAAAAAGTAATAAGTTCTATTAAAGTAGAAGGAAATGAACTTGTCAGTTCGGAGCGGATTCTTTCTCTTCTGCGGACAAAGGTTGGCAAGCCCTTCTCGAAGACCACCTTAGAGGAAGATATCAGACGGCTCTATCAGAGCGGCTATTTCTCCGATATCAAGGTGATAGAGGAGGAAGAGAAAGAAGGAATTGCTCTTACCATCAAGGTAGAGGAAAATCCGATCATTGTCAATATTTCTATCAGAGGGAACAAAATCTTTAGAAAAAGCAATATCAGAAAAGAACTTCCCTTTAAAGTGGGGGATCTCTATAGTGAGAAGAAATTAAAGGATGCAGTCTCTGCCATCAACGACCTTTACGAGAAAAAGGGGGTTTTCTTTACAGAGATAAGACCGGAGGTAGAGATAAAGGAGAAGAAAGCAACCATTTTCTTTTACCTTAAGGAGGGAAAGCGAGGAAGAGTCACCAAGATCCAGTTTGAAGGAAATAAAACATTTTCCGATAAAAAGATAAAAAGAAAAATGAAAATAAAGCAACGGGGATTCTTCAGACTGGGCACATTTAAGAAAGAGGCATTGGAGGAGGATAAAGCCAGAATTATCGCCTTCTATAAGGGAAATGGATTCGCTCAAGTTCAAATCAAGGAGGTAAAAGTTATCCCGGATAGGAAGAAGAAAAAGATTACCATTAAGATTGTCATTGATGAGGGAATGAGATTTTACTTAGGAGAAAGAAAGATTGAAGGCAGACTACTTTTTCCTGCGGATGAATTAAAAGAAAGACTCTTCCTTGAAACCGGTAGTCCGTATGTAGAGAGAAAGGTTGCTTCCGAAAGTGATTCTTTGAGAAGCTATTACTTGGATAGAGGTTATCTTTTAGCAAGAGTTGAAACCATTCCGGTATTTAATTCTGCCACCAAGAGAATTGATGTTACCTACAGGATTGAGCCCGGGGAGATCATCTCCATCGAGGAGATAAAGATAAAGGGGAATAAAATAACCAAGGATAATGTGCTCCGCCGGCAACTAAAGGTTAAACCGGGGGAGGTCTTCTCGGGAAAAAAATTAAGGAAGAGCCTTGTAGCCCTCTCTGACCTTGGCTATTTTGAGGATATTGATGTGGATACAGAACCAGGCACACAGCCCGACAGAAGAAACCTTGCTTTGAAGGTAGATGAGAAGGAGAAAACCGGTCTTTTCCTCTTTGGAGCCGGTTATAGCAGTGTCGATAGATTTATTGGCATTATTGGGGTGGAGCAGACAAATTTTGACTGGAAAGGCTGGCCGCATTTTGTGGGGGGAGGCCAGAATATCAAACTACAGTCAGAGTTTGGAGCCGAGAAGAGAGAATACTATCTCTCCTTCACTAATCCCTGGATCTTTGATAAGCCGATTTCCTTTGGATTTGATATCTATTCTATTGAGCAGGAATGGGATGAGTATACAGAAGGCAGGCTTGGAGGAGATATAAGACTGGCAAGACGTTTTCTCGATGGACTTTATGTTCTCTCCCTTATGCCGAAGAGTGAAGAAATTGAAATCTCAGATATTGATGAGGAGAGTGTCTCTGAGGATCTATTAAAGGAGGAGGGCAAGAACTGGATTAATAGCATCACCGTCGGTTTTACCCGGGACAGCCGAGATTCAAAGATTAGGCCTACCTCTGGTTCCAAGAATAGTATCGCAGTACAATACGCTGGTTTAGGAGGGGACAAGGAGTTTACGAAGGAGATTTTAGAATCTACTTTTTATTTTCCTTTGCCGAAAAATTTTGTCCTTTCTTCTCGTACTCAATTTGGTATTGCCCAGGACAATATCCCCATCTATGAGAAATTCTATGCGGGAGGAGCCGATACCGTTCGGGGATATGAGGAGCGCTCGGTTGGACCAAAGGATGAATCTGATAATCCCATTGGAGGCAAGACAATTCTTTTAGAAAATTTGGAAATAACCCATCCCCTTTACAAAGACATTTTGTATTGGGCAGTTTTCTTTGATGCCGGGAATGTCTGGGATGAGCTGGAAAACGTTGAGCTTGCTGAGATTAGAAAAGGGGTGGGTGCGGGCATCCGGATTAAGGTTCCTTTCTTCCAGATTCCCATCAGGATAGATTATGGTTATCCTTTAAACCCAGAGCCAGGAGAAAAGCAAGAAGGAAGGTTCCATTTTACAATGCAGTGGGGATTCTGACGGCAACGGTCCTTTATTTTGCTCTCTACGCTACATAAAGACCATTGCCTTATTGTTTATTGAAAAAAGGAGAAAGAATGTTTACAAAAAAGGTCTCATTAGGTCTTATAATTCTGTGTTTTTTGGGGTTGATGGCAAAGGTGCCGGAAAGCTGGGGAGCAACATTAAAGATTGGCTATATCGATATTACCGAAGCATTTGAAGGGTACCACAAAACCCAAAAGAGCGAGAAGGAGTTTCAGGCGGAAAAGAAGAAAAAACAGGAGGAGATTAAAAAGCGGGAGGAAAAAATAAAATCATTAAGCGCGGAGTTAGAAAAAAAGAAGAGGATCTTAAAGAAAGAAGAGGTGGCAAAAAGAAACGAGGAAATAAAGAAAAGGACTGCCGAACTCAGAGAATTTATGATCAAGGCAAATGTAGAATTACGTGAAGAGAATGCTCGGTTAATAAAGGAACTATCTGCCGATATTGAAGAAGCGATTAAAAATTTTGCCAAGAGCAGAAGATATAGTATAATATTAAGAAAGGAATCCGACTTGCGGATTTCTCCCTTACTTTTTGCTCCCAAGAGTATGGATCTGACTGAAGAATTTATTAAGTTTCTGAACAAGAAAAAATAATGCGTAAAAGATTAAAAGAGATTGCAGAAACTGTAGGGGGTAAGATAATCGGGGATGGCAATACGATTATCACGGGCATCTCCGGAATTATCGAGGCAAAAAAGGGAGATATCGCCTTTGTCGCCAATCGCAAATATCTTCATCTGATGGAGAAGACAAAAGCATCCGCCATTCTTGTCTTTCCCAATATTACCAATTCCTCCAGGCCCTTAATTCAGGTTGAGAATCCCTCCCTGGCCTTCTCCAAGATTATTTCCTCAATCGGTCCCGAGCCAATTCAATTTCCCCCAAGCATCCATCCTACAGCGGTCATTGGAGAGAATGTAAAATTGGGAAAGAATGTCTCCATTCAGCCCTATGTGGTGATTGAGGACAATAGCAAAATCGGAGACCATACCACCCTCTGTAGTGGTGTCTACATTGGCCATTACACGCAAATTGGCAACAATTGCCGCATCTATCCTTATGTCTCGATCCGGGAAAGAATTATCATTGGCAATCGGGTAATTGTCCATTCCGGGACCATAATCGGCAGTGACGGATTCGGTTTTGCCGCGCTAAGAGGAGTCCACCACAAGATTCCCCAGATTGGGACGGTGGTGATTGAAGATGATGTGGAGATTGGAGCAAATGTTACCATTGATCGCGCCCGCTTTGATAAGACCTGGATTAAGAAAGGGGTAAAGATCGATAATCTGGTTCAGATTGCCCATAATGTTGTCATCGGAGAAAATTCGATCATCGTGGCGCAGGTGGGCATTTCCGGAAGTACTACCATCGGTAAGAATGTCATTATTGCTGGTCAGGCCGGTCTCATCGGCCATATCACCGTCGGTGATAATGCAGTTATTGCAGGAAAAAGTGGGGTAACGAAGGACATTCCCGCCAATCTTCATGTCTCCGGTTTCCCGGCGCGGGAAAAGGGAAGGGATATGAAGGCCTATGCCTACATCTCAAGATTCCCAAAACTTCTCAAGAAGATAGCCATCTTAGAGGAAAGGATAAAAAAATTAGAAGAGAAAACCAAAAAATAACCACAGATTATACCACGAAAGCACGAAAAAAATCGGGTAAAGAAGGTTTTGGATCTTGCCAAGGAGACAAAAAAATGAATAAATGGAAAACTAATTTTGTATGGGTGGGAGTAGTAACAAGTGCTTTATTAATCTCTTCAACTTTTATTTTCGGCGCTCCTAAAAGAAAATCACCAACAGTAACCATTGCTTCTCCAGAGGATGGAGCAATTATACCCAGGGGAACTAAGATAGAAATCAATGTAAATTACCAGGCAGGCCAAGGAAAGATATATAGTTTAGAACTTAAGGTAGACAGAAAACCTGTAGAAACCAAGTTAGTTGTTCCTCCTGCTACCTCAGGCAGTCATACCTTCAGTTACAGCACCTTTTCTCTTTCAGAAGGCTCTCATACTTTCTCTGTTTACGCCTATCAGACGAAAAGACCTACTAAAGGCAAAGACAGTATCACCATAAATATTTCTCCTGGTCTCGCCTTCCCATCAGTAGAAGAGATATTGTGGAGAGTAGAAAGTAACTACACTCTAATCCAGGATATGAAGGCAATATTAATTGCCCGCTGCACCTTTAATTCCAAACCTTTTGGGAAGACAGACCTTGCTCTTGTCTATACTAAGGCTCCAGATAAGATGAGACGGGAGACCTATCTTCCTAGAGTAAAGGAAGGGGAGAAAAAGAAGTTTTCTTCAACGAAAATGACTGATAGAAAAATAAAAGAAATGCGTATGCTTATCAGAAAAGATAGAATTAAACCCACAGATATTATGATTACTGATGGCTCGAAGATTATTGTGCTTAATCCAGAAACAATGGAGAAGATGGTAGAAAGGGATCTTATTAAAGAAGCAGGAATTTCCTCCTCTCAATTTGACCAAATGGACCTCTGGTATAATCAAGATGAATTTATCGCTAACCATAGTTTAACCTTAGATGAAGAGAATAGTGACTCCAAGAGAGGAATTTATGCTCTTGATGCTGTGCCGGTAACTCCCAATAAACTATATTCAAAATTAAGAATGTCTATTGATTACGAAAAAGGAATAATGCCAAAATTTATGCTTTATCAAAAGAGCGAAGAAGGAGAAGAGGAATTGATACAGACAATAGAGATTAAAAGAACTAAGAAAATTTTAGCTGATAAAAAAGAGAGAAAATGGGCATATGTCCCTGCAAGGATAGTTAATACTTCTCCTCATACTGTCGGAGATCTTATAACTATTCAGGATTACCTCTTTATCAGAATAAACCTTGGTCTTTCTGATAACCTTTTTGACCCAGAATACTTAAAATGAAGAAATTTAGAATTTCAAGAAAAACACGCAAAATTTTATATGTCTGCCTTCTTATCGTAGGAGTTTATGGTATAATTCCCGTAATTTTTACATCTTTATCAGCCATGCTTTCGATACTTTTAGTTATAGGATTGGGAGGTTTAAAAGCCGCATTGCATTTTGCAATTTTACATCTTGTCCCTCCGCTTATTTTCGGTTTCCTTTTTGGTTTCTTAATAAAAACTGCTGTAAAAAATTTATCTCTAATTAAAAAACAGTCTTCTAAAAATCCTTGATAAAAGCAAAATAATCTATAGATTGTGCTATATGAAGAGGAAATGACGCGTGGGGAAAAAGAAAAATTAGAAGAAGTTTATAGAGAACTGATGGGAAAAGAGCCAAAAAAGGAAATGTTTAATAAAACTAAGTTTTTAATTATACCTATCTTTTTAGCACTTTTATTTTTAGCTAATCTTGCTTATGCAGGAAACCCTCCTTTCAGGAAGGATATTGGATACCATAGTTCTACCTGGTTATTTAATAAAGAGATAGTCTTTATCAAAAGGGTTGATCATAAAAAATCCAACTATGGTCTTAATCCGTTTACTAATTTTATTAAAGGATTCGCCAATTTTCCTGAGTATACAACTGTTAGAACTGACTATTATATCTCTTCAATGAAAACTGATGGAACGGATGAAAGAATAATTAGACAATTTGCTACGATAGGAAAGAGGTTTGAAGAAAAACTAAAACCGGTAATAGTTGAAGATGGTAAGGATATACCGATAGAAAAAGAGATATGTCCTTATACTGTAGATTGTTTTTCTAAAGAAGGACTTATTGTTTTTGATAGCTCCGTTTCTTTAAAAAATGCAGATATTTATATCATGAAAACAGATGGCTTCGGTCTTAAGAAAATTGCCAAAAAGGCAAGGTGTCCCCGTTTCTCTTCGGATGGAACCAAAATACTCTATAATAGCGGCAAAGATGGTTTCTGGATTATGAATGCAGATGGAAGTAATAAACATAAAATAATAGATGGAAATGTTTGGGCTATCTGGCATTCTGATGGGAAAAGAATTCTTTTTAACTATATTGGAACAAAAGACCATTATCTTTATATGATAAACATAGATGGAACCGGTAAGAAAAGGTTTATTAAGGGAGGTGTGCGTTTAAGCGATTGGTCTCCCGATGGTTCAAGGTTTATTATCGGTCCAAGTATGTATACCAGTGAAGGCAAGGAAATTTGGAATCCCTTTCTTGCCAGTAGATTCAAGAATCCTAAAAAGTATAGTATTCCTTACAATGGTCGTTTTTCTCCTGATGGAACAAAGATTGTAGGGGAGCCAGGTCAGGGTTGGCCTAAAGGATTGGGAAATATTGTTATTTTGAGCAGCGATTTTGCAACTATAAAGGTTTTAAGAAAAAATGAAACGATTAATATTTATTGGAGAGGTAAAAGATGAAAAGAAGATATTTTATTAAGATAATAGGACTCTCTGTTTTAGCGGCCTTTCTACTTCAACTTAGTTTATCTGCTGAACAAACAAGATTATATAAATGGGGAGAAACCACAGAGGAATATAGACCATGTCCTGTCCTTTTCCTTCACGGATTTGCGAAAGGAAGTCCGGATAGTTGGGAAGATGCTATCAAGCATTTTATAGAGAAAGAATATTTCAAGGATTATTATAAAGACCCAAATCATCTTAAGGGATATCTTTATCCAGTAGGTGAAAATGCTGTTTATTACTTAGAAAGAATCTCCTTCCTTGACCCCAATGGTTCGGTAGATACTTATCCTCAAGGCAAGACCAATCCTCAGGGAAATAACAAAGGCTGGGCAGATACACTTAATAGCACAATCGGAGATCTTCTCAGTTCAGGTAAGTATGGACAGGACCCCAATATAGACAAACTTCTCCTCGTTGCTCATTCTATGGGAGGATTGGCAGGAAGGGAGTATATTAGAGTAAAAGGAGAAAATAAAACAGAATCCTTAATTATGACCGGTACCCCAAATACTGGTACTAAACTTGCCTCTCTTGTTGAAAATATGGCTAAAGAGCGAAAGAGTACTCCCTGGTGGACAAGGTTAGCAGCAATATATGCCGCGGCAGGGGCGGGGCGGGAGATCGTAAAAGAACTTTTAGAACATTTTGTGGTGATAGAGCCTCTTGGAGAGGCGATTGCTGATATGAAACCAGAGAGTACATTTCTCGACACTCTTAATTCTATTACTTACCCGTCAGATGCTACTCCTCCTGAGGAAGGGGTTAAATATCTTACAATTTGTGGGAGAGCCCCAGGAGCCTCTGTGTCTCCTGCTGCTTGGCGACAGGACGGTTCAGATTGGGTAGTGGGATGTAATAGTCAAAAGGGAATAATGGTTGGCGGGAGAGCATTTGTTCCTCAGGAAGAAGTTGAAATAGAAGCCGCCCATACCCAGGAATGCACTCAAATTGCCACTACTGGTAATCTCATCAAATTCCTTGACTATACCACACCAGTCTTAGAAATAGATGCCGTGAATGGAGAGACTCCATCTGAAGATCCAGATGCACCAACCGAGATAACTGGCACTTCAATTACCGTAGAAGGGACGCTTGCCGATGAATACCTTCCCGCAGATACTAGAATTGAGTGGGCAGTATATGAGGAACCATATGGATATATACCTATTGACCAAGGAGAATTGAAGAACTGCTTCTTCCCTCTCTCCCCGGTTGAAGATGGAAAGGTTGCCTGGTTTGAAGAAGATATTCCTTTACCCGAAAGAGTGTTAGACGGAGAGGTTTATAGAGTAGAGATGAAGGCAATTAATCCTGGAGGGAAGGAGTCAGAAGTAAGGATGTTTTATTTTAAGGGAGTGAGAGGAGATTTTGACACGGCTGTTTTTAAATACTATCCTGATACGAATTATTCTACTAATCCAACTCTTTGTGTCGAAATTTGGGGCTGGCCCCCCACTGATTGTTATCCGATTCGAGTTCTTATAAAATGCCCCAAGAATAAGTTTCTTTATCTTTACTGTTGGCAAACAACTACGGACCCAGGAGCAGAACCAGGTGAAGTTGGAGTTTATGAAGTTAATCCTGAAGATTTTGAAATTTCTGAAGTAACTTGGAATAATCAACCATCTTTAGGCGATTTAATTTATAGTTTTGCATCTGTTAGTCCTGTATGGAATAAGATTCCCACTGGTTCAACTGGGGCCATTACCTTAAAAGCCCAGACAGAAGCGTTCCCAAGGCGTTGGTGGTATTGGCGAAGCTCACAGTATTTCGATGAGAATTTTAGACCTTATTTCACAGATGACTGGGATTCTACGCCACCAGAGGAAGATAATATAGAATTAGAGGAAGGAACAGAGGAAGATACTGGGATAACATATTAATTTTTGGAGACCAAAAAATAGATGGAATATCAAAGGACGATAAAGAAAGAGATTTCTTTTTCGGGAGTGGGCCTACATACGGGGAAAAAGGCCCATATTCTTTTTAAGCCAGCAGAGCCCAATACCGGAATTCTCTTTCGGCGCATTGACCTTGCCTCTCAACCCCTTATCAAAGCAGATATTCTTCACTTACTTTCTGAGGAGAAACGGCCCCGACGAACATCTATTGCCGAAAATGGAGTGGAAATTCACACTATTGAGCACATTCTCTCCGCCATCCTTGGTTTAGGGATTGACAATCTCGTCATCGAAATTGATAACAATGAATTTCCCGGCGGAGATGGGAGTTCTACTCCATTTACTACTTTATTTAATCAGGCAGGTTACATAACTTCCTCCGTGCCCAAGAATTGCTTCCATGTGAGGGAACCGTTTTTCATCTGCGAAGATGAAGTCTCTCTCATTGCCCTTCCTGCTGCAGAGTTTAAGGTCTCCTATACCCTCGATTATAAGAGGTCCTTTCTTCCGCCTCAATATGCCTCCTTCTCCATCACCAAGGAGGTTTTTGAGAAAGAGATTGCTTTAGCCAGAACATTCTGCTTGGAGGAGGAAGTGGAAAAACTACAGCAGATGGGGCTCGGCAAGGGCTCTAACTATGAGAATACTGTCGTCATCGGGGAAAATGGAATAATTGATAACCGCTTGAGAATAGAGGATGAACCGGTACGCCATAAGATCTTAGATTTAATTGGGGACCTTGCTCTCCTTGGCCTTTCGATCAAGGGTCATATCATTGCCATCAAAAGTGGCCATTCCATCAATGTCAAATTAGTAAAAAGAATGAAGGAACAGGTCGAGAGAGGAAAAAGTAGTGGGGTTGGCTCTCCGGCCTGGGTGGAAATTAAGAAATCAAGATTAGAGAAAAAGGAGATTCTTTCCATTCTCCCTCATCGCCCCCCATTCCTCTTTGTGGATAAAATCATTGAATTGGAGGAGGATAAAAGAGCCGTTGGTATCAAGGAAATCAATCCCGATGAATTCTATTTCAAAGGTCACTTCCCTGAGCATCCCGTAATGCCGGGGGTACTTATTATAGAGGCGATGGCCCAGGTCGCCGGTGTCCTAATGCTGAAAAAGACAGAGAATCGGGGAAAATTAGCCTACTTTATGGCGATCAATAATGTGAAATTCCGTAAGGCGGTGATGCCCGGGGATACCTTAAGGATGGAAGTAGAGGTAATAAAATTAAAGAAGAGAGTCGGTCAGGTCCATACCAAGGCATTGGTTGATAATAAGATCGCTGCCGAGGCAGATTTGATGTTTGCCTTAGTAAATCCATGAGGAGACTCGGAGTACTTTCTCGATGGCACGCTCGCAGAGATGCTCGCTATGGGCGACTTCTCTGTTCAGGTGTTCATCCGTCGCCTAATGCCATCTACGAAATACTCCTCGCCTTTGCGTTTAAAACACTAATGTGAGGACTATTTCTGTAGCGGCCTTGTTAG
>DAOWFY010000047.1 GCA_030637775.1 bacterium
CAGGGAATTGGAAGAGGAAACAAGAGATTTTCTTGCCGAAAGAAGCATTCAACCTGAAGTATATCCACATAGAATAGCCTTTAACCTCTTCCCTCAAGTAGGGGCTCTCAGCAAGGAGCATCCTGGCTACTATACCGAGGAGGTTAAGTTTATCCGGGAGACAAGGAAGATTCTTAATGAACCTCATTTAGCCATTTCGGCTACCTGTGTTCGAGTGCCGATTTTTAACTCTCACAGCGAGGCGATCACGGTAGAATTTGAAGAAAAAATAACCCCGGAGGAGGCAAAACAGATCTTAACCGATTCCCCCGGGATTAAGGTCATTGATGCGCCAGAAAATTCTCTCTACCCTACTCCCTTTGATGTTTCGGGTAAGGATGAGGTCTTCCTCGGTCGTATCCGGGAAAATCCACTCTTTCCAAATGGTTTGGATTTATGGGTTGTAGCAGACAATATCAGAAAAGGGGCGGCCTTAAATGCGGTCCAGATTGCAGAGTTATTAATTGAGAAAGGAGAATAAGAAAAATGAGAAAGAAATTGTTGGTGTTGGGATTGGGATTGTTGGTTTTAGTTCTTTCAGGATGTATGGATATAGAGAGTAAGTACTATATCTATCCGGATGGTTCGGGAAAGAATACAACTGTCTTCAGTATGGACCCCACTAAAATGATGGGTATGATGGGTGGCATGATACAAGGGATGATGCCCGGAGGAATGCCGGAGACAGCAAAAGGCACTCAGAACCCATTGGAAGAATTTGAAAAGCAGGGAATCAGCGGGATATCTGAGATGAACACAACATTTACGCTTTACTTCAATGATGTTCATAAATTCAGGAGTGAAGGGATTAAGAGTCTTGTCTGGGAAAGAAAAAAGAATCTTTATCACTTAAAGTTTGTTTCAGACTTAAGCAAATTCCAGGAAAAATTTGCTCCAGAGATGCCAGAAGGAACATCAGAAGATCAAAAGCAGGCCAGCGAGATGGGAATGATGATGCAAATGCAGATGTTGAAAGGGATGAAGATTTCCTTTGTGGTGGTAATGCCCGGGGAAATAGTAAAGAGCAGTGGAAAATTTAAAGGAAGGGAAGCGAGATGGGAAATGACCATAGATGAGCTAATGAAGAAAAAGGAGTTAACAATTGAAGCTTTTTCTAAACCTCCCTCCCCAGAAGCAGAAAGTGAATTTAAGAAATTTAAGGAAGAATTGGCTAAGGCCAATAAGAAATTCAAGGAGGCAATCAGTTCCCTTCAACAAATGCTTCCTACTAAATGAGGAACATAAGATTGACCATTTCTTATGATGGGACAAACTATTCCGGCTGGCAGAGACAGAAAGGCAGTTTAGAGAAAGGGACAATCCAGGGGACGATAGAAGAGGCATTAGAGAGATTGCTCCAGGAAAAGGTCAAGTTAATTGGCTCGGGCAGGACAGATTCCGGTGTTCACGCTACTGCCCAGGTAGCAAACTTCAAGACAAAAAGCAGTCTTTCCTTAAGAGAGATCAGAAGAGGTCTAAATGGGCTTTTGGACAAAGATATCCGGATTAAAAATATTAAAGGGGTTCCGGAAAAATTTAATAGCCGCTACGCTGTCTGTTCCAAAACCTATCAATACATAATTTCTCATCAAGACTCCCCTTTTCTCGAGCATTATACCTGCTTTTGTCCTACTCAACTTGATCTCCCGGCAATGAGAAAGGCCGCAAAAGCGCTTCTCGGAAAACATGATTTTTCCTCTTTTCAGGCGGCGGGAAGCAGAATAAAAGATTCGGTCCGCTCCATCAAAAAACTATCGATAAGGAAAAAGAAAGCTATTCTGGGTAATTTAATCTTGATTGAAATAGAGGCAGACGGTTTTCTTTATAAGATGGCTCGTAACATTATCGGAACTTTGCTTGAGGTTGGTCAAGGAAAAAAAGTTCCTCGGGATATAAAAAAAATCCTTGATAAGAAAAATCGAAAATTCGCTGGTCCTACCGCTCCGGCAAAAGGGCTTTATCTGAAAGAAGTAAAGTATAGGAGGCTCGGAGCTATTTCTTAGGCGGCACGCTCGCAGTAATGCTCGCTATGAGATACCTCCTCTGACTGGGCATTCATACGGCATCTAATGCCGCTACAGAAAACATTCTGAACCCTTGTAGAGAAAAAGAAGAGAAGTAAAAATACAATGGATTTAAAGGAACTAAGAAGAATTATCAAGGGGAAAACCAAACTCGCAGAGCCGATGAAAAATCATACATCTTTCCATATTGGAGGAGCCGCAAGCATTTATGTGGAGCCAGAAGATTTAGAAGATTTAAAAAAAATTTTATTCTTTATCAAAGAGGAGTCTTTCCCTTTTTTTATCTTAGGAGGAGGTACTAACATTTTGGTAAAGGATACAGGCTTTGATGGTATTATCATTAGTTCTAAAAATTTTGCTTCTTTGCAAATCAGGGGAAATAAAGCAATGGCGGGATCGGGAATAAAGATATCCTCTCTTTTGCCTCCTTTAGCCAAAAAGGGATTATCTGGCCTGGAATTTCTTGCCGGTATTCCCGGTACGGCAGGGGGAGCTACTTTGATGAATGCTGGCTCGATAGAGCTGGGAATCGGAAATTTTGTGGAGAAAATAGAGACAATGGACTTCTCGGGAAGAATCAAAAACATCGGTAAGAAATCTTTAGATTTTTCCTACCGAGATTCCAATCTCGCAAAATATTTTTTTCTCTCCAGAATAGAATTCAGGTTGAAAGATGAGGATACGAATGTTATCAAAAAAAGGATGAAAAAATTCCTGAAAAAAAAGAAACAACATCAGCCAATAGAGAAATATTCTGCCGGTTGTATCTTCAAGAATCCACGCGGGCTATCGGCGGGAAAACTCATTGAAGAGGCTGGACTGAAGGGAGAAAGAAAAGGGGATGCTATTATTTCTGAAAAGCATGCCAATTATATTATTAATTCAGGGAGAGCAAGGGCAGCAGATGTCCTTTTCTTAATAAAAAAAATTCAAGAAGTAGTCTCTAAAAAATTCCGGATTAAATTAGAGCCAGAGATAAAAATTATATGAAAAAAATCATTGTTCTCAAGGGTGGAAATTCGCCAGAAAGGGAGGTCTCCTTGAGATCTGGGGCAGCGGTGGAGGAGGCCTTAAAGGAAAAGGGATTTAAGGTTGCCGGTCTGGATCCCAAGAGAGATTCCTTAAAGCTACTCTTAAAAGAGAAACCCTGTTGTGTCTTCATCGCCCTCCATGGAGGAGCGGGCGAAGATGGAACAATCCAGGCCTTTTTAGAGACTTTGAAAATCCCCTATACCGGTTCTCCTCCTTTAGCCAGCGCTCTGGCAATGAATAAACTTTTTGCCAAGAAAATCTTCCTTTACCACAAACTGCCCACCCCAGAATTTTATTCAGTCAAAGAAGATAATACCATTCCTTCCCTCCCTTTTCCTTATCCGGTAGTTGTTAAACCGGCAAATCTTGGCTCCACCTTAGGTGTCTCTATTGTGGAGAGAAAAAAGGATTTGGCAGGTGCAATTAAAATGGCAAGAGGATTTGGTTCTCCCATATTTATTGAAAAATATATTGAAGGGAAAGAGGTTGCGGTAAGTATCCTGGGCAATAGAAACCCGGTTATTTTGCCCACAATTCAAATTATCGCGAAAAAGGGCTTCTATGACTATCATGCCAAGTACACTCCCGGAGAAAGTTTTCATCTTATCCCTCCAAAAATACCGGAAAGATTTGTAAGAAAGGCAGAAGCAATAGCTTTAAAAGCACATCAAGTGTTAGGATGTAAAGGCTTTTCCCGAACAGAAATTATTATTGATAAAAAAGGAAACCCCTGGCTTCTGGATGTGAATACTATCCCGGGATTAACCAAAATCAGTCTCTTCCCTGATGCCGCAAAAGCAGCCGGTATTAGTTTTCCGAGCCTGTGTGCTAAATTAATAGAGCTGGGAGTGGAGAAAGCAAGAGAAAAATATGGAAGAAAGAAACAGGTTTAAGGTAAAGAAGAGGGCAAAGGTGAAGAGAGAGGAATGGAGAAAGACAAGAGCCAATCTTCGTAAGATTCTTATCTTCTCTATTATTCTTGGTATAATTATCCTCTTTTTCCTTGCCCGGGAAGAATGTAAGAGATTCCTCTTTTCTTTCCCTGGCTTAAGAATTAGAGAAATTGAAGTAAGAGGAGTTGTGTCCGAGGAAAAAGCAGATTTTCTTATTAAAAGAGCAAATATTAAAAAGGGCGAAAATATCTTTAATCTGAACCTCAACAAACTCTCTTCCCGGCTTTCTCAAGAACTATTAATTAGAAAGGTTGTAATTCTGCGGCACTTACCTGACAGCATCATTATTGAGGTTGAAGAACGAAAGCCTTTTATCGTTACTAAATGGAATGGGCGAACTTTGGGAATCGATCGGGAGGGAGTGATTCTTCCCGAACCTCTTGATTCCTCCTCATTCCCTGAGATCAAAGGGATTCTTAAAAAAAGACCTTTCCTGGGGAAGAGAATAGATACAGTTGATATCGGGACAATAACTGAAATCCAGGAGCTGTTTTCTAAAACTTTGCCTGGTTTCCAGATTAGCTCTCTTGACCTTTCTCAAAAGCACAAAATCATTCTTTTCTTCGATAAAAAAGGCATTTACCCCGTAAGAGACCAGAGGTCTTGCAAGGTTTACCTCTCTAAAGAAAATTTGGCCAATAATCTTTCTCGCTTACCAAGGGTTCTTGCAGATTTATCCCAAAAAGGTGTAGAATATGAATATATTGACCTTAGATTTAAAGACATTTATGTGAAAAGAAAAGATGAAAGATGATTTTGTTACGGAATTAGATTTAGGAACAAGTAAAACCTGTGTCCTTCTCGGAAGAAAGGGAGAAA
>DAOWFY010000109.1 GCA_030637775.1 bacterium
AAGACCCTAATATTGTCTCCCGCAGGATTGCCGATGAGGTGATATTAGTTCCTATCCGCCAGAATGTAGGGGATTTGGAGAGTATCTATACCCTGAACGAAGTAGCCGCCCGCACCTGGGAACTGCTTGATGGAAAGAGAAATGTCAAAGAGGTAAGAGATATAATCGTTGAGGAATTTGAGGTGACGCTCCAACAGACAGAAAAGGACATTAAGGAATTACTGAAAAGGTTGGAGAAGATTAAAGCAATTAAATAAAAACAAAATGGAATCTTCTTTCTGTATACCAGAAATTAGCTATGGCAAGTTCAGTGAAGAACTTCACAAGAATTTAGGGAGCAAACGAATTCCTATCTCTGGAGCATTGGAACTTACTTTCAAATGTAATCTTAACTGTAAACACTGTTATTGTCCTCAGAATCCTGATGAAGAAGAACTCTCCACTGATGAAATCTTTAAAATAATTAATGAGATTACCGAGGCTGGCTGTCTCTGGCTCCTCTTTACCGGTGGAGAACCATTAATCAGAAAGGATTTTCAGGAAATATATCTCTATGCCAAGAGGAAAGGTCTTCTCATCAACCTTTTTACTAATGGCACTTTGCTTACCAAGGAGGTTGCCGATTTCTTAGCCAGGTGGCGACCTTTCTCCATTGAAATACCATTATATGGAATAAGAAAGGAGACTTATGAGAAGGTAGTAAACTCTCCCCATTCATTTGAAAAATGCCTAAAGGGTATTGAACTAATTCGGGAAAGAAATCTTCCCCTAAAACTGAAGACCTTAGTTACTAAAGATAATTTGTCTGAGGTCTCAGAGATTAAGAAATATGCAGAAGAGCTTGGAGTTGAGTTCAGGCACGATTGTCTGATTCATCCAAGGCTTGATGGTAGTGAGGAACCCTGCCAATTAAGAGTTTCTCCAAAAGAGGTAGTAGATTTAGATATTGCTGATGAGAGAAGGCTTTTAAGCTACAAAAGAGTTTATGAGAACTTTTGGGGTCCACCTCTTTCAAACAAGGTCTTTAACTGCGGCGCCGGACAAAACTCTTTTAGAGTTGATCCGTTTGGGAATTTGTACCCTTGCCTTATTACCAGAACCCCATATTACAATCTCAGGAATGGAACCTTTAAAGAAGGATGGCAGGAGATTTTTAAAGAGATAAGGAAACTAAAGGTTAAAGGGGATTATAAGTGTCAGAATTGTGAGCTTTTTACTTTCTGTGACCAGTGTCCGGCTTGGTCTCACTTAGAAGGAGGAAATTACGAGACTCTATCTGAGTTCCTCTGTGAGATTACCCATTTAAGGATAGAAGAATTAGAGAAGAGATATAAGTTGGGAAGATGGGAGGTGAGAAGAGATGAAGAAAAAGTATTGCAAGCCTGAGATTAAATCTGTAGAACTTAAGCCCGAGGAAGCGGTACTCACTGCCTGTAAGGCAAATAGTTCTGGAGGAGACGCCGCGGGAAATGTTGGTGGCAGTTGTAAATACCGTGGAAACCCTTGTGGTGAGCAGTATGGAAGTTAAGAGATAACGGTTTTTTTAAGCTTTCTCTGTTTTGAGGAAAATATCCTCATAATATTTTTCTTTCTTATTCTAAAATTCTCCGTATAAATGCGAAGGATAACAATAGGAGATATAACTTTTGCTCTTTCTCCCCAAAAATTTCAGGTTGATAATCTCTACTCTCCGTTTCTTAGTTTCAGAAAACCAGATATAGGGATAAAAACCCATTTTGGTTTAATACCCAATTTTAAACATAAGAGGAAGGTTTTTGATTCAAAAGGCCCATGGATCCTTTATCGGATGGATAGGAAAGAGGTTATCTGCCTTTCCTCTCAAAACCATCTTGAGAAAGTGATGGTTTCCAGCTACCATCACAAAAAAGTAGATCTCTATCTCAATTTAAAGTCAAAGACACTTCAATTAGAGAATATTTTAGGTTATCCTTTAGGGGAGATTTTGATGATTAACCTTCTTTCGCAAGGGAAGGGTTTTCTTATCCATAGTTGCGGTATTGAGAGTGATGGAGAAGGAATGCTTTTTGCCGGTAGTTCCCGTGCGGGAAAAAGTACCATTGCCAAATTAGCAATAAATAAGGAGAAGGTGAAGGTTCTTAATGATGACCGGATAATTACTCGTAAAGATAATGGGAAATTTCTGATCTATGGAACCCCGTGGTCGGGAAAGGTGAAGGTAGTCTCCCCTGGCGGAATCCCTCTCAAGAAGATCTTCTTCATCAAACATAGCAAAGAGAATAAGATTATTCCCATTAAAGGGACAGAAGCCATTTCTAAACTTTTGGTCTATTCTTTTCTTCCCTTCTGGGATAAGAAGGGAATGGAGTTTACCGTGAAATTCTGCGCTGAATTAGCCCAAAAAGTCCCGTGCTACGAGCTTGGTTTCATTCCGGATGAAAGGCTTTTGAATTTAGTATAAAAGATAATAAATTAGAGGCTCAAATGATTCTTGGACACAAGATGATGATTACCGATAGGATTCGTACTAATGCTTATCAGAGAGCAATCCTGGAGATGGTCAAAGAGGGTGATGTAGTAGTAGATTTAGGAACAGGGACAGGGATACTTGCCTTCTTTGCCTGTCAGGCAGGAGCAAAGAAAGTCTATGCTATTGAGAGAGAGGAAATAATTGAGACAGCGAAAGAGATTGCCCGGGCTAATGGACTGGAAGAGCGGATAGTGTTTATTAAAGACGTTTCAACCGAGGTTAATTTGCCGAAAAAGGTTGATGTTATTGTTTCGGAACTTCTGGGTTGTTTTGCCATTGAGGAGAATCTGCTTCACTTTATCCCCGATGCCCGAGACCGGTTCCTGAAGCCAGAAGGAATTCTCATTCCTTCTTCTGTTGAAATGTTCCTTGCTCCTATGGAAGTATCTAATATCTATAAGGAAATTGACTTTTGTACAGAGAATGTCTATGGGGTTAACTTTCTTCCTGTTAGAGAGATGACTATTAACCATTCCTATATTGAATCGGTTGACCCAAAAGGTTTATTATCCACTCCATTATCCATAAAAAAGATAGATTTTTATAATCTAAATGGGCAACCACATCTTGATAGCACTGTTTCCTTTGAAGTTAAGAAATCGGGCACATTACATGGTCTCGTCGGCTGGTTTGAGGCTCAACTTTCGCAGAAGGTCTCACTGTCCACCGCTCCCGATGCCCCTATCACTCACTGGAAAAATACCTTTTTCCCGATACAAAGACCCATAACCGTGAAATCAGGAGTGGATACAATTGAAGTAAGCATCAGGGCAATACCTCGAGAAAAAAGGATCATCTGGATCTGGAGAGTTAAGGTTTTGGAAAGGCAGGCCAAAAATGAGTCATTAGTGAAGGCAGATTTTGAACATTCCACCTGGAGAAGTTCTCTGTTCTCTAAAGAGACCTTAGCGAAGCACTCCATCGATTCTTCTCCCTCTCTTAACGAATCAGGAAAGGTTGAGTTATTTATCCTGGGTCGCTGCAATGGGAAAAGAACTGTTCGGCAGATAGCTGAGGAATTATGCAAATATTACCCTCAAATCTATAATAATATTGAAAAGGCAATATTAAAAGTTAGCAAGGCAGTGAGGAACCACTCATTACCTTCCTTAGACGCTAAAAAATCTATTCTCTATTAAAATTAATGAAGATGGATTCCTTAAAGTTGAGCAAGGAAATACTGAGCAGGAGAAGGGCAGTACGGATTCCTATTATCGGGGGTAGTATGTCCCCTCTCTTTAGGAATGGAGATTTCATTCTTTTTGAACCAGCCAGTCTTAATGATATAGTAATTGGCGATATAGTTGTCTGCCAGCGAGGAGATAGGATGGTCGCCCACCGCTTATCAAAGATATATGGAGAGAATGGGAAAGTATTATTGCTGACTAAAGGTGATACATTCACTTCCTTTGACCCACCAATCCCTTCAGAGGACTTCTTGGGAAAAGTAATAGCGGTAGAAAAAAATGGTAAAAGATTAAGGCTAAATTGTGGTTTTGGTAGATTTGTTAATTTAATCCTGGCCAAGATTTCTCCAATTACCGCCTTAGCCTACTCAATAAAAAGGCACCAGAGCCATTTTCCCCAGCGAAATTTATCCAAGAGGAAGATAGAAGATGAATATTTAGTGAGAGCAATTTCTGGACGGACTCTCACCCCCACCATTCCTCCCCCATCAAGGGGGAGGGTTAAAGATTTTGATTGGGATTATCTTCTTGATGAGGTAAGAAGAAATGGGGTTTCTTCCCTTCTTTATTTCTCTCAGAAAGAGGAAAAAGAGAATTTGCCGAAAGAGTTTTTTGAACAAATAAAAAAGGACTATTACCAGACTCTTACGCGTAATATCCTCATCCAGGAGGAGATAAAACCTATTCTGAAATCCTTTGAAGAAAAAAATATTAAAGTTATCCTTTTAAAGGGGATTGCCTTAGGGACAACTGTTTATTCTTCTCCTGGTCTGCGTCCGATGAGCGATGTGGATATTTTGATAAAGGATGAAGATCTTCTTGAGGTCAATCATATCTTGAATAGATTTGGCTATTTTTCAACAGATGTTAATCCAGAGAATTTAGAATTAGGTAAAATTGGGTATCTTACTACGCTTGACTATAGAAATAAAAATCTTTCCTTCCATCTCCACCGGCATCTTGTTAACTCAACCATCCCTAATTTTTCTTATATCTCCAAAATAAAGATGGAGAGAATCTGGCAGAAAGCCAAGCCAATGGTCATTGCGAACGAAGTGAAGCAATCCC
>DAOWFY010000026.1 GCA_030637775.1 bacterium
GGATACAGTCTAATCCTCTATGAAAAATTGCATGTCCTGACAATCCACCAGAGCCATAACTAAGAATAGCCTTACCAGTATGATGGTCCCTTACAGTTATCGCTTTAGTAGGTCCTATCGCAGCGATAGCTTCTATCCCCGCTTTTACTAAACGATATGACCAAGGTCCGATATCTGGTCCATCTGGGGTTAATTTAGCTACTAACAATTTATTATTTGGTATTACTTTGCGAACAGCAAGAGCAATCTCTATCGTTATTTCTTCTTGTCTAGCCACTGCTGCACCATACTTTAAGGAATGAGGACAACAGAAATTTAGCTCAATTCCATCGCAGTAACGGTAAATACCTTGTGCGACAGTCACAAACTCTTCTACCGTTGAGCCAAATATTGAAGCTAATAAGAACTTGTTCGTAAGAGGATACACATCCTTCATTTCCTCAATCCAGTTCAGATAACCGGGATTAGAAAGCCCGATAGCGGTAGAAAGAGAATCTTCAGAATATTGGCTGAAGACCGGTTCTGGATACCCATCCTGAGAGGAAACCCCCACACTTTTCGTAGTAATCAAACCGATATTAACCTTCTCGTCGACTCGTTGAATAATGTCAGAACTGACAGTGATTATACCTGAAGGAATGGTAAAAGGAGGCCAAATTACCTTCTCCTTTAATCTTACCGGTTTAATTTTCATGACGAATAGAGGAGCCTGCTTTTAAAAAAATTTTCAATTTTTCTAAAGAGTTTTTAGAAGCCTCTACTCCGGGAGAACAATGAGTTTCAATAGTGTAGTATCCCTTATAGTCATCCTGAATCAATGCTCTAATTTGACCTTTCCAATTTAATTGACCTTCTCCTAAAGGGACATAAACTTTTTTATTCCCGACTTTTACATCCTTGATATGAAGATGCTTAACCAGATGTTTTATATTTTCATATTCTTCTGGAAAGGGATGACCTCCCGCTACAAAGGAATTAGCGGGATCCCAGTTTATACCAAAGTTCTCGGCATTAATCCTCTTTACTATCTCTAATATCGTGGAACCTGTATTCACCCAACATCCAGGTTCATTCTCCAAGAGTAAATCTACTCCTTCTTTTTTTGCTTTTTGAGTTTCTTTTAATAGAAATTCGGCTACTCTCGGTAAAAGATCAACCTGTTCTTTATCCGATCTCCCAAACCCAAAAACAACAATTTTATTGACGCCTAATCTATGTGCCAATTCATAAGTTTTAGGCAGAGTTTCGTCTATTTGCTTCTTGATTTCCGGAGAAGTTAAAGAAATTTTGAAGACCCCAGGAGATAAAGCAGTGATATTAACCGGATATTCTCTAAGGAGAGCAAATAGTTTTCTCTCCTCCGTTTTAGAAATATTAGGAATTCTTCCTGATTGAAAATTACGTAATTCAAAATTTCTAATTCCCCACTTCCATCCTAACTCTGATGCTATCTGGAAATCAGGGCTTATCTCATCACTGACAATAGAGATTCTTTGCATAAGTTATCCTCTTTTTAAATCCAAATGCATGGTGGAAATAAGGATGGTCAGGTTCTTAACATTTCCTTTATTTTTTGATAATAGAATTTTGCTATCTTCTTTGAATCTTTATCCTTTAGCATTGGCGCGATAACTCCTATATAACCTTTATAATTTATTTGCTTTAGGCCTTTAAATACTTGACCAAAATCAGGTCCATTTGCTTCGCCAAAGATACCATCTCTAAAGTAACGATTGTGAAATTTCAATTTTCCTTCTCTTTCATCAGTCTCTACAGGATATTGCACCAGCACATAGAAAATCTTATCCTTTATTTTGTTTATCGCTTCCGGACCATATTCACTCCCACTTATAAACAGGTGAGAGGCATCGTATAAGATGCCAAAGTTAGGATGATTCACCTTTCCTAAGTAATCAGCCGTCCTTTCTATCGTCTCGGTAGGGCCAGGCTTATCTTCTGTACCAATGTGATTATTCAACCCTATTCTAATACCATATTTTTGTGCTATCTCAGCGCATTTTCTTGTCTTTTCCGGTTCTCCACCCTTATCCCCCATCTTGATAATCTGGCAATTAAACTCTTTAGCAAGTTCTAAGTATTGAATAAATAAGTCTTCATCATCTAAAACCGGATACCCTCGGGGAGTCATACAGACTACTTCCAATCCATAATCTCTTATTATCCCGCTATATTCCTTCACTTTTTTATAAGGAGTCTTCAGAGAAACCTGGGTTTTTCTTAATTCTACTCCCCGGTAGCCAATTTTTGCGGCAACTTCAGCAAATTCTTTTATAGGTATATTCTCTTTATAATCTTTTTCAAATAACCTTCCCGATAAAGCAAGTTTAATTTGCATCTTTGTCCTTTCTTTCCACTGTTACCGGTTGCTCCGGTTGAGATGGCTTGACATTAGGACCATACTCTAAGAAAAGGGTTGAGGATTCATTTGCCTTTAAGTCTACCTGGAAGTCTACAAATAACCACTTGACATATTCTAAATCCTTATTTCAGGTGGCTAAGCAGGTGCTCTGGGTAGGGAGGAGATTACCTTTGATCATCGTTTTACTCCAATTTTAAGTTTCTCCTGGTGGGGCAGAGGAACTTCTGATAAAATCTCTACCTTGCCTTGATATAATCCCTGTATTTCTTAAACCCCTTTTTCTTTCCGTTAACAAACAACTCTCCTATCTCCGGAGCATAGATCTCTGTCTTCGGGATATAATCTCCATTCACCATAAGTTTGCCTCCTTTATAAAGAAGCTCTATGCCAGATATACGTTTCTCTGCCTTGATGAGTTCCTTTCCGTTGAAAGATAACCTCTTCCCTTCTATTAATACCACTCTCTCTATTTCCCCTTTCCTTATCCTTATCAGTCCACATCTTCCATCGCTTTTTATCCCTTTGTAATCGTGTATAGAAGGCTTTTTCTGGCTCAGGAAAATATAATCTTCAAGATCATCTATCACTACCTTGAATGCCTTATGACTGTCTTCTTCTTTAAGCAAAGGCTCAAAATTTATTTTTCCTGATTTTCCTTTATAGGGATAAAGCAGAACAGAAAACTGATTGGGGAGAGTTTCTTTGATATAGCTTATCTGCTTTGCGTCTTCTGTCGCGAAAAAGCCACCAACTTGATTAACCAAGCTCATATAGCATTTACGGTTATCCACCTTGCTTATTGTTGTCGGATAGGCAGGAATTACTACTAACCCTACATCCCCGCCTGCTTTTGTGCTTCCCGATTTATAAGTGTTCCTTAAGCTTGCGCCTTTGAGAATTAGTCTTTTCTTAGTATCAATCTCCGTTTTTTCTTTTGCCGTATGAAGCAGCCATTGTATTTTAGCCCTGCCCTCTTTTCCGGACAGGTAATCACAAACAATAAAATAAGAATCGTTTATGCTTCCCTGTATCGGCTTGATAAAGAGA
>DAOWFY010000124.1 GCA_030637775.1 bacterium
GAGAGAAAATTCTTGAGGTTATGCATGCCCTGGAACTAAAAGCAGAAAAAGTGACACCACCTTCCAAAAAGAAAGGTTTTCTTATACCCGAAGACCAGGCCGATGAAAAGTTCCTCTTGTGTGCGGCAAAAGGTAAAGCAGATTACCTTGTTTCAGGCGATATTCACCTTATAAGATTAAAGAGCTATGAGTCTGCTGCGATTGTAACGCCAAGAGAATTCATTAATATATTAAACCGTACATGAAGAAAGCAAGGGAGACAATATGCTTAAAGATTTGATGAATTTTAAGGATTTTAAAGCAAGAAGGGTGAGCAGTTATGATAGGACCGGAGGAAATAGGGATTGTATTTCTATTCCGGCAAGAAGCACGGCTGTTTTAGCCAACATTAAAGGAATCGGCGTTATCAGGCATATCTGGTTTACGATTAGTTGTGAAGACAAATTTTATTTGAGGAAATTAATCTTAAGGATGTACTGGGATAAGGAAAAAAATCCCAGCGTAGAGGTTCCGGTGGGAGACTTCTTTGGTGTGGGGCATAGCAAGGTAAGTGCCTACCAGTCTTTACCTTTAAATATGACCACCAATGAAGAAGAAAAAAGAAATAGGTCGGCAATGAACTGCTACTTTCCGATGCCTTTTTCCAGAAATGCCCGGATAGAAATTATTAATGGATGTGAAGTTGCAGTAGGAAGCTTCTACTACTATATTGACTACGAAGAGCATCAGAAAGTGCAAAATGCAGCTAAGTTCCACGCTCAGTGGAGAAGGGAGAATCCCTGTAAAGCGGTAAAGTTTGATAAAAGGATTCCTGAAGTCAAGCAGAGCAACCTTACCGGAAAGGAAAACTATATAATTTTGGAGGCGGAAGGTAAAGGACATTATGTGGGCTGTAACTTGAGCATCCATAACCTTTCTACCAGTTGGTGGGGAGAGGGGGATGATATGATCTTTGTTGATGGAGAAAAATGGCCTCCCTCTTTACATGGCACAGGGACGGAAGATTATTTTTGCAATGCCTGGGGAATGCAGAAAAGAGCATATCTCTTTGCCGGAACCTCCCTCTTTAATAAAAAGCATAAGCACTGGGAAGGGAAGTGGACAGTATACCGCTTTCACATCGAAGAGCCCATACCATTTAAAAGATCAATCAAGGTAACGATAGAGCATGGCCATGCCAATAATAGAGCTGATGACTACTCCTCTGTTGCCTATTGGTACCAGAAAGAGCCACATAAAAAGTTCCCAAAAATATTGCCGGTAAAGGAGAGACTGCCTCGGAAAGATTAATGACGGTTCGGTCAAAAATAAAGAAGAATAAAATAATACCCTCTTCCTTGAGGGGAGAGAGATGGAAATTTGACAGAACATTAATGAAAGAAACTAAAGTAAAAGGATTCAGAGGGGCAAGGACGGTTCTGATTATTTTAAAAGAGGGCGCCACTAAATCTATGGCGTCCGCCGATGATTCAATGGCGGGGGAGAATAGTTGGGATGTAGAGGAAAAGAAAGAAGAACTAAAGGATTTAGCGAAAAGCTGTGGTCTGAATGTAGTGATAAGCGAAATTGTTAAGCAGAAATTACCAACACCTGCCACCTACCTTTCTCAGGGAAAAATAGAATTTATCTCCCAGATTACAGCTAAAGAAGGGGCCAACCTCGTTATCTTTGATAGGGAACTCTCTTCCACCCAGCAGAGAAACCTGGAGGATGCCTTGGGCGCAAAGGTTGTTGACCGCACCAGTCTGATCCTGGAAATCTTTGCTCAGCATGCCAACAGCCGCGAAGGGAAACTCCAGGTAGAATTAGCACAACTTAATTATCTTCTCCCCCGATTAACCGGGACAGGGGTGCTTCTCTCTCGCTTGGGAGGTGGTATTGGTACCAGAGGCCCGGGAGAGATGAAGCTGGAGGTGGACCGCCGCAGAATCAGGGAAAGGATTGGTAAGTTAAACAGGGAGATAAAAAGATTAGAAAAACATCGGAAAATTTTGCGGGAGAGCCGAGAAAGGAAAAATCTCCCTTTAATTTCTCTCGTTGGCTATACCAACGTCGGCAAATCTACCCTCCTTAACACTCTCAGCAAAAAGAAGGATATCTATGTTGATGACCGGCTCTTCTCCACTCTTGATCCCCGGACAAGGGTTGTTTATCTGCCCGATGGAAGGAAGGCCCTCTTTACCGATACGGTGGGGCTTTTACGTAACCTTCCCCATCATCTCATCAGTTCTTTTAAAGCAACCTTAGAGGAACTACGCTACGCCGATTTACTTCTTAATCTGCTCGATGCTTCCAGTCCCTTCATTGAGCAGCAGGATGAGACCGCACTTTTTACTCTCCAGGAATTGGGAATTAATAATGCCCGACCTATCCTCACCGTTCTTAATAAAAAGGACCTCATCAAGGATAAATTTCTTCTGGAAAGAGTGAAGAGGAGATTCCCTGAAGGTATATTCATCTCCGCAATTACCGGTGAGGGCCTGGAAGAGTTAAAGGAAAAAATAGCAAACAGTCTATGATTAAAAAGATTGTTTCTGCTCTCCTGCATTATAGAACTTTCTTAATTACTTCCCATACCAACCCGGATGGGGATAGTATTGGCAGCCAAATTGCCCTTGCCCTTCTTCTAAAAAGACTGAATAAAAAAGTGACAATCATTGATGAGAACCCTGTCCCTCAGATTTATCGTTTTTTACCCCATAGTGATTTTATTTTAACTCCCACCCCTGATTTAATCAGGGGCTCAACTCCCAACTCTTTTCAAGCAGCAATTGTCCTTGACTGTGGCAATTTAGAAAGGGTTGGAAAGGTCGGCTCTCTCATTAAGGGGAAACCTTGTCTACCGGCAGGCAGACCTATCATCAATATCGACCATCATCTGGACAATGATCTTTTTGGCAGCCTTAATTGGGTTGACAAAAAGGCCAGCAGTGTCGCCGAGCAGATCTTTTTCATCAGCAAAATTTTAGGTCTTACCTTGAATAAGAAATTGGCAACCTTACTCTATACCGGAATCATTACCGATACTGGCTCCTTTCAATACCATCTTTCACCCTTCACCCATAAAATTGTTGGAACCTTAGTCTCGAAAGGGGCGGTTCCCGAGGAAATTACTAAAAATGTATATCAGAGTCTGCCCTTTGCCGCCTTTAAACTCTTCGGCCTTGCGCTCTCCACTTTAAGGCAGACGGAGAATCATAAAGTCTGCTGGATGAAGATCACCAAAAGTATGTATCGGAAAACAAAAACCTCCGTAGAGGATAC
>DAOWFY010000060.1 GCA_030637775.1 bacterium
CGATAAAGGGTAACTCCACTAGCAGCTATTGTAGCACCTGCAGGAATATTCGCTAAATCACTCTGTATAAATCCCTGAATACTCGTAAATCTTACCGTAACACTGGTCAGTGTTTCCACTCCAGTTTTAGTCATATTTAATCCCAGAACCGCGGTTGGTCCACTCATCGGCAAAATTCCCTGGTTAGCAAAGGTTTCACTGGTTCCCTTTACGGTAACATCCGCCTGCCCAACGGAGGAAAGAGCAAAGAGGGAAAATAGAATTATCCCGGCAAATACGATTTTTTTCATATTATTTATAATTTATTCCATTTATCCACCGAAATTGAACGACCAACAATTTCTTCTGCTTCTTTTAGCAAATATCGAAGTTGTGGTACGGATTTGTAATGATTGGAAAAGGATGACCTAATTTAAGTCCAACTACAATCCAATCTTCAAGAGTAGAGCGTAGTTTATCCTCACATTCCCGAAGAGTAGAACCTAATGCCACTACGCCCTTACATAATGGAATACGCCCAGCAAACGTACCATCTTTTAATTTATCATAGATAGCATTTGCCGTCGCTTCTTTTACATAATCGGTCAAAACAAATCGAACTTGCATTTTCTCTCCATTATTTATCAGGTATTATATCATAATTCCGATAATAAAGTCAAAGCCGAGTAATCTTCGGCCCCCTACAATTTCTACAAGACTTCCTGAACCGTCACGAGCTCCACCGTTGCTTTTAACAGTCCGGGCCCTTTATCCTGCTCAATCAAAAGCCGATTGATGCTGATGGGATATGGGGAGGACTCTATTTTTGTTAAAAACTGGGTTAAGTCTTTTAAATCGATTTTTTCCAATCTTATCTCAAACCCAACGCTTTTGTAACCCCGGGAAAGAGGGCTACTCACCGGTCTTAAGGAAATAATATTTTTTCTTATTCCGAGGCTTTCGGCAAATTTTTCTATTAGAGAATAGAAGGAGAAATCCTTTTTCTTTGCCAAGTCAAAATAGTCCTTTTCGGTAAGATACTTTTTCTTTAATCCTTTGATTTCGGAAAGCTCCTTTTCTGTATGCTTTAGCCGCTTATTTAATCTCTTCGTTCTTCTAAAAGTAGGTACCAAGAAAAATTGGAAGAAAAGGAGAAAAACCAGAACCCCTGCCAAGGAAATAATCTTATTTTTATCCTTTATTTGCATAGCTTTAAATTAAGACTGAACTCTATTATATCCTTTTCCTTATTTAAGCGAGTCTCCCCTACCTTTATTTCCTCAAAATAGGTGCTCTTTTGTAAAATTTCCTTTAATCGATCAATCTCCTTCAGAGAGGAAAGATTGGCAACAATAGCAAGTCCTTTTCTGTCCATCGCGATACTTTTTACCTCTATCCTTAAATCTTTAGGGATGATATTGCTTACCCTTTTTAAGGTTCCCAAAGGGGATCTTTCCTTCTCCAAAAGAAGACCGATCTTCTCGGAACCTTCACCCTTTAGCTTTAACCTTCGCTTTAATTCCTTTAGGGGTAAGGTACCTTTTAGTAAGGGAAAGATATCTTTAGAGATTTGCCTTATTTCTTCCTTTAAGAGTCTATACTCTGCCTCCTTCTTTTTTAGATTGAAAAAGGGGGAGATAAGGATAAAGAGAAAAAACAGGATTCCGAGAAAGATGAAAGCATTTTTTTTAGGAAGGAATTTTTTAACCATTTTCTCCATCTTATCCACCGGATGGGAGCCCTCTATTAAATTAATACGCAAAGGAAAATGAATAAAACCTTTCAAGGAAAGAGCAAGGGCAAGGGAGAATTCTGGATTAAAAGAGCCTGAGACTTTAAAGATAGAGGTAAGATCGGGATGGATAACGGGTGCATTCAATTTCTCCTTCAGTTTATCTTTTAGAGCCGGGCTGGCGCTTCCTACAAGAAAAATTCCCTCCAGAGCTCTCTGGCCAAAAAATGCTTTTTTAGTATCGAGGATTTCCTGGATTAGTCTGGCTTCGTCTTGATTGGAGACTGATCTACTTTCTACTAAAGATTTATTCTGAACAATATCGAAAACTGCTTCCTTTTCATCTAAATTTAAAAGGAGAAAGTCCCCCCCTCCCCTCTTTCCCCCCCCCATCCCGTCCACCGGACGGGAGCCCTCCCTCGAGAGGAGGGGATAACAGAGGTTAAAAAGAAGAGTGCTACTCGTTTCCAAAGAGGGGATCTTCACCCCAATTTTCTCAAAAGGATTTAAGATCTTCTTAATTATCTCCTTGGAAACCGCTACCACCATCACCTGCGTCCTGTTTTTCTCCTGCCTTAAACCCCCTCCCCTATTTTCCCCTCCCTCGAGGGGAGGGGGTGGGGAGGGTGATCTGCGTCCTATTATGCAGAAATCGAAATTAAGCTGTTCCATCGGCAAAGGAAGGCAATCTTGAATCTCATAGGGGAGAGTGAGAAGAATTTTTTTGCGGCTCTTAAAGGGAAAAGAAACCTTTCTAAAAAATGTTATGGATTTGGGGATAGAAAGATAAATCGGAGATTTCCCCTGGCTTAAAATCCCCTGGAGAGAGTCCGGCAAATCCTGATTATCTTTCCAATCCCAGCTCTCCTTTAAAAATTTAACGATTTTTATTCTTCCCCGAAGTTTATTTAACACTATTACCTTGATGAAGTCAGTTCCTACTTCAATCCCAATACTTTTTCTCATTATTCTATTTTATAGTAGAGAATTTTAAGTGGATTTCTTTGAACAACAGCTTTAATCCCTTTTTGATAATGGGGAGGGATTTCCCCTCTTGCCCGAAGAGAGAAAAAGTTGCTTTTATATGTAAATAGATTTGCTTTTTTGGATGCTTCTGTCCCTGAGAGAAATTTACTTATCTCTCCTTTCGCAAAAGGTTCTGTCTCTCGCCGACTAATGACCTTCTCGGCAAGTGTGGAATCATCCAATATTGCTTCTAAAACCTCTACTGAAGCGGTGTTGATATTAACCTTATTGTCCGATGTGACTGTCAGAAAATTTACCAATCCTTTTCCTTGATCATAAAGAATTTCCTCATCTATTCCTTTCACCATAATCAATTCCCCAATCGTATCCAAAGAATCATTTTTGCAGGAATAGGGGGAACTCAAGTTAGCATAATAATCCTCCTCTGCGCCATCGGGCAATGGTGTTCCATCAGCATCTAACCAATCGCAGATTGGCGGTAGTAAATTCTTCTCTAATTCTAAAAGAGCGAATAACCTTTTTAGAATCCCTTCATAAGTTGTATCAATCTTTCCATCCTTACTGAGAAGATTGTTAATATTGATCTTGCCATTCTCATCAATAATTTCTACCGTTATCTTTCCCTCCCCTAAGTTGAATGGCTCAATTTCTGCCCAGTTTTCATTAAGATTATCGGATAGCTCCTCTTCATCATTTTGAAGAAGAAAGAGGCTATAATTGATGCCCGCCTTTGCTAAATAAAGGGTTTTTAAGTCAAAGAGTTGATTAGAGGCGGAAACGGCCTTTGTCCTCACCCAGTAATTATAATTAACCACACCAATAGCAAGAAGTCCCACAATCACCAGAACTAAGATAAGAACAAATCCATCTTTGTAAATATTCACCAAACTACCTCACTAAAGATAAGAAATTGCAAGAGATGACTGGGGTTTGTAAGCGAGTTGGCGGTTATGCTCCCAGAGCACGATAGTGCCGAGGAATAAGAAAGCCCGAGCGAACAAACTTTAGTCATCTCCTTAAGGGAATAATGGTAG
>DAOWFY010000011.1 GCA_030637775.1 bacterium
ATATGCAAAAGCCGGAAAGGGATTTAGAGCAGGAAAAGAGGCTAAAAGACAATATGGCGAATATCCGCCACAAAATTTTAGTCATCAGCGGGAAAGGCGGAGTGGGCAAAACAACGGTGGCGGTCAATTTAGCCTATAGCCTGGCATTAAAGGACTATCAGGTTGGTATTCTGGATGTAGATATTCATGGTCCCAATATTGCCAAGATGCTGGGCATTGAAAATAAAAAACTTTCCGGCTCTGATTCAGGAATAATCGAGCCTTTTAAAGTTCTGCCCAATTTAAAAGCGGTTAGTATCGCTTTGATTATTGAGACTCCAGAGATGCCAATTATCTGGCGCGGTCCACTCAAAAGTATTACCATCAGGCAATTCTTAGCCGATGTTAACTGGGGTAAACTTGACTATTTAATCATTGACTCTCCCCCGGGAACAGGAGACGAGCCTTTAAGCATCTGCCAGCTTATACCAGGGATAAGTGGAGCAATTATTGTAACTACACCCCAGGATGTAGCTATTTTAGATGCAACGAAGGCGGTTCACTTTGCTAAAGAATTGAAAATGCCGGTTATCGGAATAGTTGAGAATATGGCGGGCTTCATTTGTCCTTATTGCAAGAAGAAAACCGATCTATTTAAAATAGGAGGTGGCGAGAAAGCCGCCAACGATTTAGATGTGCCATTTTTAGGAAGAATTCCCATCGAATTAGAGATGGTAGAGGCAAGTGACTCCGGAAAACCATTTATACATTTCAATAAAGAAACAGAGACCGCCAAGATAATTGAGCAAACCGTACAGAAAACGGTTGATTTTTTGGAAAAGAAAAGAGGAGAAAAAAATGCCAATATATGAATATCAATGCGGAGACTGTGGAAAAAGAACAGAGATCCTTCATAAAAGGTTGAAAGAAAAGGAGCTTGTCGCTTGCCCAGATTGCGGCTCAAACAAAATGAAGAAATTAATTTCCCTGCCATTCATAAACACAAACTCTCCTTTGGACGTGGGTAAAAAGAAAGCTCCAACTACCTGCTGCGGGAAAGACACTCCTTGCGATACGCCCCCCTGCTCTACCAATGAGGTCTGCAAAAGAGAGTAAGAGGCTCACAGAGAGCACCTACCTCTTAATTGTATATTTAGCTAAAAATTCAGTAATTACTGTAGGTAAACTTGGTAAGGTACTCTTTAAAATATGATAACTATTGTTTACGATAATGGGATTTCTCAAGAGGGTTTAGATAGCGATTGGGGGTTCTCCTGCCTAATAGAAAAAGAGGGTGCTCCAGCCATTCTTTTTGACACTGGAGCCAATGGTTCTATCCTTCTTTCTAATATGAAAAAACTTAAGATTAATCCTTCCGCAATTTCTGAAGTCTTTATTTCTCATGCTCACTGGGATCATACAGGGGGACTATCTGATTTTCTTAAACTAAATAAAAATGTTAAGGTTTATATCCCCTCCTCTATGCCTAAGCCCGATGATGCAGAAGAAGTAATTGCTATTAGAGAGCCAATGCAAATTCATAAGAATTTCTTCTCTACCGGTGAACTTAAAGGTATTGAGCAATCTTTAGTAATAAAAGGAAAAGAGGGGTTGGTGGTAATAGCGGGATGTTCTCATCCCGGGGTTGGCAATATCTTAAAGGCAGCCAGTGAATTTGGTAAGGTCAAAGTTTTGATTGGAGGGTTGCATGGGTTTAGTGAGTTCGACTTAATCAAAAATTTAGATTTAATCTGTCCTACTCATTGCACCCAATTCAAATCAAAGATAAAAAATTTATATCCAGAAAAGTACATTTCTGGTGGAGCGGGCAAGATAATTCAGATTTAGTGAAGTTTATGGAAACCTTTGCTATTGGGTGTAGATCTGGCATAAGTGGCGATATGTTCGTTGGCGCTCTCCTTGACCTCACAAATAGGGAAAATTATTTGCGCTCTGAATTAGCGAAAACATCTATTGCTGATGAATTTGATATCAATATCAGGAAGGTAAATAAGAATGGCATCTCGGCAATAAAATTTGATGTCTTTTTTGAAGAAGATCACGATTGTAGAAACATTGAGGATATTTTCCAAATTATTAAAGGTAGTTCAATAAAGCAGAGTGCTAAAACTTTAGCAAAAAATATTTTTCTAAAATTAGGTAGTGCGGAAGCAAAAGTTCATAAAACCGATATAAAAGATACCCGTTTTCATGAGGTAGGCGCAATCGATTCTTTAGTAGATATAATTTCCTTCTCCATCCTATTTTCTACGCTTAATATAAATAAAATAATTTGCACTAAGGTACCGACAGGAAAAGGAAAGATAAAATGCGCGCATGAAACATTTAATGCACCTGCTCCGGCAACTGAGCACTTACTAAAAGAAATTCCTTCTTATAGGTCTAATATTAATTCGGAATTGACCACCCCTACTGGAGCCGCCATTTTAAAAACTATCTCCCCTGTCTTTTGTGATAATATAGAAAAGAATAAATACAGCAAAAAAGGCATCGGCGCCGGAACAAGAGATTTCAAAGAAATACCTAACGTTCTTGAGGTTTTTTATGGACTTAGCCATTGAAGTCAAAGGATTAACTAAAAAATATGCCAATGTAACTGCCATCAATAACATTGACTTTCAGGTTAGAAAAGGAGAAATCTTCGGTTTCCTGGGTCCGAATGGTGCGGGCAAAACAACTACCCAGAGAATCTTAACCGGGGTAATAACTGCAACCAGCGGAAAAGCTTTTATATTAGGTTATGATATTAAAAAAGAAGCCTTTTATGCTAAAAGCAGGATAGGTGTTGTTCCCGAGTTAGCCAATATCTATATTGATTTGAGTGCCTGGAATAATCTAATGCTTATCGGTCAGTTATATGGTGTCGTTAAGGAAGATAGGATTAAAAAGAGCGCTGAACTTCTCAGGATATTTAATCTTTATGAAAGGAAGGATGAGAAAGCAAAGGTTTTTTCCAAAGGGCAAAGACAGAAATTGCTTTTGTGTATGGCTTTGATACATAACCCCCAACTTCTCTTTCTCGATGAGCCAACCTCGGGACTGGATGTTGTCAGTAGCCGTCTTATCAGAGAGATGATTGCTAAATTCAATCGGGAAGGGGTTACGATATTCTTAACCACCCATAATATTCAGGAGGCGGATGAACTCTGTGACCGTATTGCGGTTATTGACCATGGTCTAATTGCCACCATCGACAGCCCGGAAAATCTGAAAAAGGAATTTCAATCGATGCAAACGATTGAAATAGTATTTAATCCGCAGATTAAAAGTGAAGATGATTTGAAGAAAATAGAATATGTAAATAAGGTCCAGAAAATAGGCGATAAATTTAAACTTTATACCGATAATCCCGATGAGTTAATAAGACAACTCCTCAGTTTTTCCCAGAAAGGAAATTTAAATATCCTTTCCTTGAATACCCTAGGTCCAGATTTGGAGGAAGTCTTTGTCAAAATTACCGAAGAACACAAAGGTTGGAGTTATGGAAAAGAAAAATCCTTTTCTAAGTCAGTTTAAAAGTGCCTGGGCAATAACCAAAAAAGATATATCTATTTATTACTTGAAGCCGCCGGTGCTTATCTATGGTTTCATCTTTCCCGGTTTCCTCTTTTTAGCCTTTTTTCTGGGTAAAAATATGCCTTTTAGTTCTCTATTGCCGGTGGTGATTGTTCTCGCACTTTTTTTTACCTCCTCTTCGGTTGGTCCAATAATTACCCCCTGGGAAACAAGAATGCGCACCTTAGAAAGGTTGGTAAGTTGCCCCGTTTCTCTGGAATTTATCCTTTTGGGAGATATTCTGGCGGGTTTTCTCTTCGGGGTAGGTATTACTTTAATCCTCTCGGTTTTCGCTATTCCCTTTCTATCAATAGGGTTAAAAAGTATTACTGTTTTACTGGGGACAATTCTTTTATCCGGATTCTGTTTTTCCTGTTTGGGAGTCTTGCTTTCTGCTCCGGCAACCGATAATCCCTCCAACATTATGATGCTCTCCAACTTAGTTCGTTTACCCCTCATCTTCCTCAGCGGGATATTCATCCCGGTTAATAAATTGCCCGCCTTAGGAAGATTAATTGCCAGATTTTCTCCTTTGACCTACACGGTCGATATTCTGCGATCTAATTTTTATGAAGAATGCATTTATTCCCCTGTTTTAAGTTTGACTGCTCTTTTTATATTCACGGTTGTATTTCTATTCTTAGGAATGGTTTTGCATAAGAAGAATTTATCCAAGAGATTTTAATCATGATAAAAAAAATTGTCTTAAATCCAATCGGAACAATCCATTCACCCTATAAAGAAAGTAAGGATATTCCTATCCAGGGAACATTCAAAGCCAAAGTAGAAGCATGGATTGAATTAAAGGATAAATATATTCCTGGGTTAAAGGACTTAGCGCAATTTAGCCATGCGATAATCATCTACCATTTCCATAGGTCGGAGAGAGAAGAAACTGAAGGAAGGCCATTCCTTGAGCAGAATAAACATGGGATATTTGCCATAAGAAGCCCACACCGTCCCAACCATATAGGATTTTCCATTGTAAAAATTAAGAGTATAAAAGGGAACAAATTATATTTTACCGAAGTAGATATGCTGGACGGAACCCCTCTCTTAGATATAAAGCCTTATATTAAATATTTTGATAGTCGAGATAATGTCCGCTCTGGCTGGATAGATAAGCACTTCAAAAATGGAAATATTCCGGATGAGACAATAATAAAATGATAGAGATTGATAAAAACCTTTGTATTGGATGCGGCAAATGCTTGCAGGTTTGTCCAAATCAGGCAATATCAATTATTCAGGGAAAAGCCGAGATAAACCAGGTATTTTGTTCAGAATGTTATCGCTGTGTGGAGGTCTGTCCAAGAGAAGCAATAGGTGATAAAATTTCGATTAATGTAGTAGAAATAAGAAAGTCCTTGCAAAATGCCAAAGATAGGTTAAATTCTTTAAGAGCAAGAGTTTCATTAGCAGAAAAAATAGAAAAATGATAATTTCCATCGCCAGTGGTAAGGGAGGAACGGGAAAGACTACCATTGCGGTAAATCTTGCCTTATCCTTAAATGGAAAGGTTCAACTTTTAGACTGCGATGTGGAGGAACCGGATGACCATATCTTTTTGAAGCCAAAGATAACCCAATCCAAAAAAATCTATCTTCCCAAACCTGTAGTTGACCTTAATAAATGCAACTATTGTGGTAGATGCAGCGAAGTCTGCCAATACAATGCCATCGCCGTGGTAAAAAACAAGGTCCTTATCTTCTATGAGTTATGTCATTCCTGTGGCGCCTGTAAAATTGCCTGTCAAGAAGAGGCTATCTTCGAAAAGGAAGTGGAAAAAGGAATAATAGAGGAAGGGATAACAAGAAATATTTTCTTTGCCCAGGGAAAACTGAGGGAAGCGGAATCATCTCCGGTTCCTTTAGTGAAGGCGGTGAAAAAAAAGATAAAGAAGGGTTATAATGTAATTATTGATTGCTCTCCGGGGACCTCCTGCCCGGTGGTGGAAGCGGTAAAGGATACAGACTTTTGCCTTCTGGTTACTGAGCCCACC
>DAOWFY010000021.1 GCA_030637775.1 bacterium
ACTAATTGCTCCCGCACCGACAGTCTTTCCTCCCTCCCGGATCGCAAAACGAAGACCCTTCTCCATCGCAATCGGGGAGACAAGGGTAACCTCTAAGCTGGCATTGTCTCCCGGCATCACCATCTCTGTGCCTTTGGGTAACTTCACACTCCCGGTGACATCGGTCGTGCGGAAGTAAAACTGAGGCCGATATCCGGAAAAGAATGGGGTGTGTCTGCCGCCTTCCTCTTTGGTAAGACAGTAAGCCGAGGCGGTAAATTTAGTGTGCGGGGTGATACTGCCGACAGCAGCAATCACCTGACCACGGGCTAAATCCTCCTTTTCAGTGCCCCGCAAAAGAACCCCGATATTGTCTCCTGCCTCCCCGGTCTCCAGTATCTTTCTGAACATCTCGATCCCGGTAACAACCGTCTTTTTGGGTTTGGCAGATAGGCCAACGATCTCCGCGGAATCCCCGACCTTTATCTTTCCTCTCTCTACTCTTCCGGTAGCAACTGTGCCTCTTCCGGTAATGGAGAAGACATCCTCAACGGAAAGCAGGAAAGGCTTATCAATCTCTCTCTGGGGGGTGGGGATGAAGGTATCTACGCTCTCTAAGAGCTTTAAGATCGGTCCACATTTCGGGCATTCCTTTTTCCCGCAGCCGCAGGAGAGGGCGGCGGTTGCACTTCCTTTAATGATTGGGGTGCGCTCTCCCGGGAACTCATACTTGGTAAGAAGGTCCCTCACCTCCAATTCCACTAAGTCTAAGAGCTCGGGGTCGCTCACCGCATCGGTCTTGTTAAGGAAGACAACGATACTTGGTACCCCTACCTGTCGGGCTAAAAGGATATGCTCCCTGGTCTGAGGCATTGCTCCGTCGGCAGCGGAGACCACGAGAATTGCTCCGTCCATTTGCGCGGCTCCGGTAATCATATTCTTAATGTAGTCGGAGTGTCCGGGGCAGTCAATGTGAGCGTAATGGCGGGCATCGGTCTCATACTCCGCATGAAAGATGGAGATTGTAAGACCACGCTCCTTTTCCTCGGGGGCCTTGTCGATCTCCTCAAACTTTAAGAACTCTGCCTTTTTCTCCTTGGAGAGGAGAAGGGTGATTGCGCTGGTAAGGGTGGTCTTACCATGGTCTACATGACCGATTGTCCCGATATTGACATGCGGCTTTTTCCTTTCAAATTTCTCTTTTGCCATACTTTCCTCCTTATTTTTTATTTAATGATTAATTTTTCCCTTAAGCTTTTTGGTATCTCTTCATAGCGAGAGGGCTCCATGGAATAGGTTGCTCTCCCTTGAGTAAGGGAGCGAAGCGCAGTTGCATAGCCAAATAGAGAGGCAAGAGGAACGAAACCTCCGATAATCCTACTCCTTTCCCGAACTTGACTTTTTTCTATCCTGCCACGACGGGAGTTCAAATCTCCGATTACCTCCCCCATAAATTCTTCGGGAGTTATAATCTCGATCCTCATAATCGGCTCCAGAATAATTGGGTTACTTCTCCGATAAGCATCCTTAAATGCCATGAGGGCGGCAACCTTAAAAGCAAGTTCATTTGAATCTACCGGATGAGAAGAACCACCGAGTAAGGTAACCTTTAAATTCAGAATAGGAAATCCTCCTAATTCTCCAGATTCCATTGCCTCGACCACTCCTTTCCTTATGGCAGGAATGAATTGATGAGGGATATTCTCCCCTCTCAACCTCTCCACAAATTCCAAGTTCTCTCTTCCTCGGCTAGCAGGCTCCAGTGATATTATGGGCTCTATCTCCAACTGGACATGACCGTATTGACCTCTCCCCCCAGTTTGTTTAATAAATTTACCCTCCCCCGTTGCTACCGTTGTACTTGTCTCCCGATAGGCAACTTCCGGTTTACCAACCTTTGCCTCAACCTTGAATTCTCTGATGAGCCGATTAATTAAAACTTCTAAGTGCAATTCTCCCATACCGGAGATTATTGTTTGGCCAGTCTCGCTATCTGTCCTTACCTTAAAAGTAGGGTCCTCCTCGGTTAATTTAGAAAGGGAGAAGCTGATCTTTTCCTGGTCGGCCTTTGTCTTTGGCTCCACCGCAACCGAGAGCACAGGAATGGGAAAATGTACTCTTTCCAAAAGAATAGGGAAATCTTCGCTGCAGAGGGTATCTCCCGTAGTGGTAAATTTTAAACCGATCACCGCAGCAATTTCTCCCGCACGAACCTCCTTTAGCTCTTCCGATTTGTTGGCATGCATTTGAAGCAGCCGGGAAATTCTCTCCAGTCTCTTTTTGTTAGCATTGTAGACATAAGAGCCGGCCTTCAGAGCTCCAGAATAGACCCTCAGATAGGCAAGTGTACCCACATAAGGTTGTTTTACAATCTTAAAAACAAGACCGGAAAATCTCTCCTTATCAGATATTTTTCTCTCCTCTCTAAGACCGGTAGAGAGATTGGCTCCTTCCATCGACGGTCTATCCAAAGGAGAAGGAAGGAAATCACAGATCCCATCAAGCAACAATTGAATGCCTTTATTCCGGAGAGAAGAACCACAGAAAACTGGTAAAATTTCTCCCCTCAATGTATTCTCTCTGATGCTCTTTTTAATCAAATCTTCTGGAATCTGCTGATTGTTTAAATATCTCTGCATAATGGCATCATCCTTTTCTGCCAATTGTTCAATCAGTTTTCGGCGATATTCCTTCTCTTTACTCTCAAGATCAGAAGGAATCGCACTTACCTCAAAATTTATTCCCGACTCATCCTCTTTATAGATTACCGCTACCTCTCTCACTAAATCAATAACTCCCACAAAATTTTCCTCACTACCAATTGGTATCTGAAGGACAAAAGGATTTGCTGATAGCCGTGAACGCATCATCTCCACCGTCCCAAAGAAATTGGCACCTGCTCGATCCATCTTATTAATGTAAGCAATGCGGGGAACATTGTATTTTTTTGCCTGCAACCAGACTGTCTCCGATTGGGCCTCTACCCCTCCTACCGCACAAAAAACCCCAACCGCCCCATCAAGCACCCGTAATGACCTTTCCACCTCTGCCATAAAATCAACATGACCCGGTGTATCAATAATATTGATACGATAGCCTTCCCAAAAACAGGTGGTGGTAGCAGAGGTAATGGTAATTCCTCTTTCCTTTTCCTGCTCCATCCAATCCATCGTGGCTGTCCCTTCATCAACCTCCCCCAACCGGTAAACCTTTCCTGTATAATAGAGAATCCTTTCGGTGGTCGTTGTCTTTCCGGCATCGACATGGGCAATAAATCCGATATTTCTCGTTTTCGCCAAAGAATAGCCTGCGTTCATCTTAGTTTTTTCTATAACAAGCGTCTGACTCATCTAAAACTTTTATCTATTCGATAGAATCTTTTTTGTCAATTTCATCAGTAAGTTTTCTCCCTAAAATCATATCTTAGCTTATGACATTTTGCAGTTTCTCTATCAGCATAATTCATTGAAACTTTAACTTTATATTTGCCAGATACCCAGTTTTTCTCTATACTTATATCGGTTCCGACTTCATCTACTACTTTCGGCTCCTTTCCCAAATATTTAGCGTTGAGGGAACATGATTTCTCCCAATAACCGATTGGGGAGCAATACCAGATTACAAGCCTCCAACCACGGGTGAAATCCGACATTATAACAAGCCAAGTATAACTACCGTGCCAAAGTGAAGCATTGTCAAACTGGCAGGTTTGATTTTCTATACAATTCGCTTTAATGGTTACATCTCCAGCAGACTCACATTCTTCTTCAAATAGGTCCGTCATTTCTAGCCCATAATCCACAGGACAGTTGATGGTTCCCGAAAGGTCACCACTTATTTGAAGAGTTGCAGGGCCGGTCCCGTCCGAAAGCCAGAACCTCCCCTTGACTCGTAGGGCTTTTTTTACACAGATTTTTCCTGCAGGGACATGTAGAGTAGAATTAATTCCGTTCCTCCAATACCAATCAACATGGCCGTACTCTGGATGGTCGTGGTAAAACTCCCAGTGCTGATAAAAAGTATAAGGATAATGACCAGGATCTATCTCGCACGAAAGTAATGCTGCACAGGGATTATCCCACCATTCAATATAATCACGCCGCCATTTGTCGCCTCTTAGTTGGCTGCCTACCATTTCACTGATCGCGAAATTTTCGACGATTTCCCCATCTCCATAATCATTTTCTATTTCAACCGAAACTCTTTTGGTATCGTGATGACTCCCTCCATCGAAATCAGCATAGTTTTTTATTACCAAGCGATAAGTTCTGTATTCATAGAAAGGAGCCAATAAATCCTCGGCGATACTTACCTTACAGAGATGGGTCAAGAGCTCCGCATCGTCTAATTCGCTTTCAAATTCATAATCAACCCAATCAAAGTCACATTCAATTGCTTGTTCCTCCCCTGTCAAATCTACCGTTTTTATTAAAATCCACGGATCTTCCTCTTCAGTTAGATCTTTGTCTTTTCTTCCCCAAATTCTGATTGCTCCACTACCACCTGTTTTAATATTCAACATAAGGTCATATCCTTTCCATTCAAATTCAGTAGCAGGGCCTACTACCTGAATAAGAAACTCCTTTATATCTGATTCTTTTCCTCCAGGATTGACTGCCTTCATCTTTACGATATACTCTCCTTCTTCCAATGTTTTTTCATCGGTTAAAGAAATTTCTTCTTCAAACCAGGCAATTATTCCCTTCTTTTTCTCTTCAAGAGATAACTGACTGATATCCAAAGGGAAGAAGACGACATCCTTATTTATCTCTTTCTCCTCATCAAACATTGGGTTTTCATCCTCATCATATACTTGATATTTAATTTTAGTATCTGCGGGAAGGTATTCCTTGGCAAGAGTTCCTTCTACAGTAACTGAGGTAGTGCTGGCATCAACTTCTGTATCCAATGGTTCCCCATTCACTTTAGTTATTTCTAAAACCGGTGTGGTATAGTCAAGGAATTTGATGAGTTCGCCAGAGGTAGCGATATTGGTACATTCTTGAAGATGGCAAGCACTAATAGGAACCTTACCTTTTAAGGGGAAAACCGTGTTACTTAAGTCTTTCCCCATTTGACTTCCCAAAGAAACAACCCCATCTCCTTTCCCACGAAAGAGAAAAGCATTGCATAACCACCAGGGAAATTTCCAGGTCGTTCCAGCAATAACAAAATATTTAACATCAAGGTCCGAAACATTACGACTATTTAATGCTGTTAAAAAAGGACTATCTGTTGTCATATCGTCTACCGCTTCTCCACGAACTATCTCTTCCAACTCTTCCAAAGCATCATTCAAAAGACCTATTGGTTTGGTAAGAACCCATACTATATGGCGAGGGAATTTCGTTACTTTATTGAATTTACTTACACCCTCAGCCAGATCTGCCCATTTAGTCCCTAAGTTTGGAGTGCCGGTCATCGTTAAACTTTCTACTTTGCTGCGACTGGGATACGGGTCTTCAGTTTTAGACAGACATTCCCTCCCCGCTAACCCTCCCATAGAATGAGCGACAAGAAGGAGTTTATCTACTTGAAAGCTCTCATCACTATAATTATCGAGAAGATTGGTAATTGTAGGGTCAAGCTTATCTGCCCAGCCTTTGTTATCTCCCTGAGGATTGGTCTTGCCGGGAGGATAGGTATCTACTGAACCGTTAGGGTCTTGGAAGTTAATGGTTTCTAAATACCAATATCTACTATCTGGCAAATAACCATCATGATTAAATTCAGGTATTCGAGTAAATCTGAAATATTCTGAGAAGTATTTTTTTAAGACTTCGGTAGCCTTCTTCTTTGCCTGTTCTGGCTTATCATCTGGAGTTTTATTCCAGCTTTTCGGGCTTCCTTTCGCAAATCCATGGAGGAAAAGAACTGGATAGGGTCGATAAGCTAATGGGTCATCCCATTTTTTATCCAATCTTACTTGCTCAGCAAATAAGTTAAGTTGAAGTAGAAAACTTACTACGATAGAAAGTCCTGCTATCTTGTTAATTCTTCTCATCATATTCCTCCTAATTTTTTCTTAAAACCTTTATTCTCGTAAAATCACTACTGAGGATAGCAATCTCTCCAGAAGGCTCATGAACTGAGTTTCCAACAATCTTTGTCCCATCAGGGGAAAAACGGGCATCATTAGGAATGCAATATCTTTTAGGATTTGAGGAATGAGTCCCAAGACGGTCATTCCAGATATTCTTGCCATTGGCAGTATACATAGTTCTACTGGCGATAAATCTGGAACCATCGGGAGACCAGTCATCTAAAAATGAGCTTTGCTCAATAAATTTCTTTTTTCCTGTTCCATTGATGTTTATCATATAGGTATTATAATCTTTCTTTCTATAATAATTAAAGAAAATTCTTTTCCCATCAGGATGCCAGATACCAAGAGCAGTTCCATCTACTAATTTATACTTATTGTTTCCATCTGAGTTCATGATATATAGTCCATCTTTTCTTCTATAAAGTATCTTTGTTCCATCTGGAGAATATTTTGGGTGCCCACCGTCTTCAGCAATCTTTTTAAAATCAGTTTTCTCTATATCCATTGCGTAGATTCCACCAGAACCTAAAGAGTTTGGATAACGTTCTGGATAAAGTAATTTTGTTATTCCAAAAGCTATTATATTATTATCCTTTGGATTTACAGAGATGTGTCCAACCCCAACTACCTTATCAAATTCCTCATCCGGCAACTCTATCCACTCCTCTTTCGTCCATCCTTTAGCAGTTCGTTTATAAAGATAAGAGATAGTAAAGATTATTTTCTCGTTCTCTCCCTCTAAGTCCATAGTGCAGATAGAAATGTCTCCTCTTACAGGGGAAAATTGTTCTACAATCGCCAAGAAGTTTTTCTTGGAGTAGGTGATATCCTTTACAAAGATAATTCTCTCATTATTTAGCCAGGTAGGATATCTATAATATGTGCCATGATATCTGGTTTTATATCTGTCATACTTTTCCTTAGGTTTAGCATAAAGGAAAGAAGGAATAAGAGAAAGCGTAGCTGCTACTCCTAATATAATCTTTATCTTTTTAAACATTTTTATCTCAGACATTCCCTCCTCGCTAATCCTCCCATAGAGTGAGCAACGAAGTGTTCATATTACGCAGATAAAAAACTATCTGCTGATACTTATTTCCTTAATAATTAATTTTCGTTTACTTTTTTCTTTTGAACTCCCACTTCCAGACCCCAGAGCCTCAGAAAATCCTTCCCAGGCGCCTTTGATTGAACCGAAAAGAAGAGTTGGGTCTTCTGGAAGTTCCTGGAAAATAAGAGAAATTATTGTTTTTTTACCATACCAATTCCATTTTTGGGTATATTCATTTGACAAAGTAGCTTTACCAAATTTTTTAAATAAAGCATCTTTCAATGCATCAAAATTAGCTTTATTTTTGGTATAGATAAGCACTGACACGAACTTGCCTTTATAAAATCCATAGATTATTTTCTCAACCTTTGCTTTTCCTATATACAACCTATCTTCTTCTTTTACATAAGATTCTCCAAGATCTTCTTTTTCGATACTTTTCATACCTGAAAGAGTTAATATATCTGTTCCCCATTTAATATCTCTGAACCCATCTGGCTCATTTTTAAAAGGAGTAGGCATCATAATTGTCCATACTAAAGCATTGATATTCTGCTCATCCTTTATTTCTCCCAAAGCTCTTGTCGCTGTCTCTCGAACAATGGGATTTTCATCCTTAAGACAGGTAATAAGTGGCTTCACAGCCTGCTTGCCCCTTATATTTCCTAAAGCCTTCACTGCTGTGGCACGGACATTTGGACTCTCATCTTTCAACTTGTTAATAATAGCCTCTATGGCAATGTCACGAAGTTCACTTTTTGGATAAGTCTTTATAAAATCTTCATAAGCCCTGACTGTATCTTTCAATTTTGCCTTTTTAAATTCTTCTTCCTGTGCTCTAAGGCAGAGAGGAAAAATAAAGACCAATAGTAAAAGGCAGCCCATTGTTAATCTAATTTTCTTCTTTATTTTCATATCAAAGCTTGGCTATTCTGGATTAAAGAGATTATCAGAAAGACCAAGGTTCAGTCTAATAAAGAGATAATCCTGAGTAGTCACAAAGTCCCCGGCGGTCAGAACCGGAGTACTGACTATCCTTGCGGGGACATAAGCCCATTTCTTCTCTTTTTTATTAATTAAAATCCTTCTTGTTCTTTTGACTTCCGTAGTATCTACCAATTTATATTCCCGGTAAAGCATAGACTTGGTCATTATCCCTTTTTCATAATCAATGAAGAGCTTTATTTTAGAATATAATTCATTGGAAGTTATCGGCACAGCATCAATAGCATAAATTCCTTTTTTAGAATCACTATTTTCTTCATCCAGGGTTAAGGAGTGGTTAGCGATAAATTCATCCTGACTATACCAGAGGTCCATTTGAGTGAATTGAGAGGAGGAGATACCTGCTTGTTCAGTAAGGTCTATCTCTATTATCTTCTCCATTGTCTCAGGATTAAGAAGAGTCATCTTAGAGCCATTGATGATGGTGATGTCGGTAGGTTTAATTTTATTTCTTCTGATGAGGGTGTTTATTTCTTTTATCTTTCTATCGCTCATTCCTTTGGAAGGAAATTTCTTTTTCTCTTCTTTTTTTAGCCTGGGAAGATAGGTTTCCTGTCTCATCTTATCCGGGGACTTAGTATAGACAAGAGCAAGGTCTGTCTTTCCAAAGGGTTTGGAATTAAAGGTGCACCTGGCAATTGATATTGCCTTCATATCCTGGATTAAACTGTAGTTACTTTCTACTCTTCCTAATATCGCTTCTGGTGATGGGAAGGCAACACCAGGAGAAATGTTTATAGTAATACTGTCTTTACCTTTAGCGGGTCTTTTCGTCTGATAGGCGTAAACAGAGAAAGTATGGGAACCTTCTGAAAGAGAAGAGGTGCTATAATTGAAGGTATGGCCGCCTGAAGTGGCAGGAGGAATGATTAATTTACTTTCTACCGGTTTTTTATCTACCCTGAGTTCTAAAGTATATATCTTTCCCTTAGTTGCCTGGTAATTTACACTAATTTCTATCTTAGTTCCCCTGGGAAAGGTTGCCCCATTCTCTGGAGAGGTGATAGCTACTTCTGGCGGCTTTCTTGGTGGTTTTCTCTTGTCCTTTTTAGGGGCGCCAAAAACAAAAGATGAAAAGATAAGAAAGATACTTGTTACAATTCCTGCCCATACAAAATTAGTTTTCCATTTATTCATTTGTTTGTCTCCTCACTAAAATAGCATCCCCGTCTTTCCTTTTACCTTGTCAAAATTTCTCCTCTTTTTTGTAATCACAGGCAACCTCTATTCTGGGGAAAAGATTTTTCTTTTCCACTAAGGCGAGGAAGTTCCCTGAAGCGTGCCTTGTTAGCGACGAACGGGCACGGTGTCCGCCAAAGGCGGACGAGTGAGGAGCAACGAGAGCGAAGATTTCCTCGCTGGGGAAATCGAGCGTGCCGCTGAAGGAAACTTCCGAGCCTCACCATCGATAATGGGCAAAAGCACGATTTGCCTCGGCCATACGGTGAGTTTCCTCTTTCTTCCTAATACCATTGCCTTCTCCTTTAAAGGCATCTAATAATTCAGCCGCAAGTTTCTCCTCCATTGGCAGACCTTTCCTTCCCCGGGCAAAATTAATAATCCATCTCATTGCTAAGGAGGTACCGCGCTGCATCCTAACCTCCCTCGGAACTTGATAGGTAGCTCCTCCTACTCTCCTCGCTTTTACCTCTAAGAGAGGCCTCACATTTTCAATTGCTCTTTTAAAGAAAGCAAGAGGCTCTTCCTTTGCTCTTTTTGATGCGATTTCTATTGCCTCGTAAAATATGGTTTGCGCCAAAGATTTCTTACCTTTCCTCATCAGACAATTAATAAACTTCTGCACTTCCTCACTCTGATACTTTGGATCCGGGGAGACGTCCCTTCTTTTTACATATTTCTTTCTGGGCATTTTCTTATTATTTAAGTAGGAGATTCTGGCTCGGCAGCTGGCTCAGCAGGTTTTTCCCCTGCTTCTTTGATCATTCCAGGCTTTTCACGTTTTGTTCCATACTTTGATCTTGACTTCTTACGATTTTCCACGCCCATGGTATCGGCCGTCCCCCTTATAATGTGGTACCTGACACCCGGAAGGTCCTTTACTCTACCTCCGCGGATTAAAACTAAGGAATGTTCCTGAAGATTGTGACCAATTCCAGGAATATAGGCAATCACTTCCTCTCCATTTGTTAAACGCACCTTCGCAATCTTGCGCAGAGCCGAATTTGGTTTCTTTGGGGTTAGGGTCTTTACATAAAGGCAGACCCCTTTCTTCTGAGGGGCAACCTCCCAGAGCAGAAGACTTAGATCTTTTCTTTCCTCTTCTTCGGGCTCCTTTTGTCAATTGACCTGATGTAGGCATTTTACTAACTCTTTCTCTTTTTTACAAATCCTGTTCCCGCAGGAATAAAATGGCCAATAATAACATTCTCCTTTAATCCATAAAGCGGATCGGTCCTTCCGGTCACCGCGGCTTCGGTCAAAACCCTTGTTGTCTCCTGAAAAGATGCGGCGGAAATAAAACTGTCGCAACCGAGAGCAACCCGGGTTATTCCCAAAACTATGGGACTGCCACGAGCTGGCCTTTTTCCCTTGGCCAATATCCCCTCATTTATCTCCTGAAACTTAAATCTATCAATTTCCTCACCTTCTAAAAGCAGGGTATCTCCAGGATCCTTCACCCTTACCTTGCTGAGCATCTGTCGAATGATTATTTCCAGATGTTTATCATTAATTGTTACGCCTTCCAAGCGATAGACCTCCTGAATTTCATTGAGAAGGTATTCCCGAACCTTCCTTTCTCCTCCGACCTTCAGAATATCATCAAGCACTATCGGCCCATCCGTTAATTTCTCTCCTGCTATTACATCCTCTCCGTCCAAGACATTAAGACGTTTCCCTACGGGAATGGATTCTTCCTGCACAGTTCCGGTAGAGCTTCTAATTTGGATAATTCTTTCCCCTTTAGAACCCTTTGAAATTTTGACAACCCCATCAATTTCACCAAGGATAGCTGGATTTTTAGGATGTCTTGCTTCAAAAAGTTCCGAAACCCGGGGTAGCCCCCCGGTGATATCCAGCATTCTACCAGAGACCCGAGGCATCTTAGCAATAAGGTCACTTTTCCTTACCCTTTGCCCTTCCCTTACTACCAAATTGGCTCCAACGGGAAGAGGGTAATAGGCAACTCTTTTTCCTTTTCTTTCAATAAGGATTGTGGGCTCTAAATTTTCCTTATGTTCAATAATCACTTCTCCCCTGATTCCGCCTATCTTCCCAATCTCTTCCTTAACGGTAAGACCTTTTTTAATGTCCTGAAATTGTACCTTTCCATCTTCCTCGGTAAAGATAGGAATGATATAGAGATCCCACTCGGCAAGAAGGGTTCCCGCAGAGATTTTCTGGCCATCCTTTACCCTTAAGAGAGTACCAACTAAGGGGTTATATTTTTCTATTTCACGATCTCGCTCATCGTAGATGGCAATCTCTCCATCCTTATTGAGAACAATCCTATTCTTATTTTTGCCCGTGACGGTCTTTAGATTTTGCAACCGAATATAGCCGCTATACTTGGATTTGATTTTGGACTCCCCTACAATTCTGCTCGCAATCCCCCCATAGTGAAAGGTGCGCAATGTTAACTGCGTTCCTGGCTCTCCAATAGATTGGGCGGCAACAATACCTGCCGCCTCTCCGGTCTCTACAAGTTTCCGGGTTGCTAAATTCCAGCCATAACATTTTCTGCATACCCCGCGTTCGCTCTTGCAGGTAAGGACAGACCGTATTCTAATCTTCTCTATTCCTGCTGCTATAATCACATCAGCAATCTCTGGAGTAATTATCTCATTGCTCTTGACAATTATCTTATCGGTAATAATATCGACAACATTATCCAGGGCAACCCTTCCCACAATTCTCTCTTTCAGGGAGACAACGATCGTTTCTCCTTCAAGAATAGGACCAATAAGAACGCCATCGATAGAATTACAGTCCTCTTCAGTAATCACAACATTCTGAACAACATCGACAAGTCTTCGGGAGAGATAGCCCGCATCGGAGGTCTTGAGAGCGGTATCGACTAACCCTTTTCTTCCCCCGTGAGTGGAGATGAAATACTCAAGAACACTCAACCCTTCCTTGAAGTTGGAAATGACCGGGGTCTCGATAATTTCACCAATCCCACCGGTTATTCTCCTGGTAGGTCTTGTCATTAAACCTCTCATTCCGGCTAATTGATTTACCTGAGCGTGGGTCCCACGGGCACCAGAATCAACCATAATAAAGATGGGATTGAAGTATCCATCTCCCTGGCTCTTATCCAGAACAAAGAAGACCTCCTCAGCAATCTTATTAGTGAAGGAGGCCCAAACATCAATCACTTTATTATACCTTTCTCCATCGGTAATTATCCCTTTCCGATAATCCTTTTCAAAGCGGTCTGTCTGAAGCTTCGCCATTTCAACTAAATCCTTCTTTCTCTCAGGAATTATCAGATCATCAATTGAGATGGAAATTCCACCAAGCGTAGCAAATCTGAATCCCAGTTCCTTCACCTCATCCAAAAATTTTATTGTTTCCTGATAGCCAAACTTAGAGAAGATCTCACT